>NZ_JBIWYK010000015.1:0-16865 GCF_044752385.1 Allobosea sp. CER48
CGCCATCCAGCCGCGGCCTTCGCCCGCGGCCTCGAGCCCGTCAGCGGAAGGACGTCATGGCCTACGATCTCGTCGTCATCGGAACCGGCCCCGGGGGCTATGTCTGCGCCATCCGCGCCGCCCAGCTCGGCCTCAAGGTCGCGGTCGTCGAGAAACGCAAGACGCATGGCGGCACCTGCCTGAACGTCGGCTGCATCCCGTCGAAGGCGCTGCTGCACGCCTCCGAGATGTTCGAGGAAGCCGGCCACACCTTCGAGAAGCTCGGCGTCGTCGTCGGCACGCCGAAGCTCGACCTCAAGGCGATGATGGCCCACAAGCAGGAGACCATCGACGCCAACGTCAACGGCGTCGGCTTCCTCCTGAAGAAGAACAAGATCGAGGCCTTCCACGGCACGGCTTCGATTCCCGCGGCAGGCAAGGTCGTCGTCACCGCCGAGGACGGCAAGACGCAGGAGCTGGAGACCAAGAACATCGTCATCGCGACGGGTTCGGAATCGGCGCCGCTGCCGGGCGTCGAGATCGACGAGAAGACGGTCGTCACCTCGACCGGCGCGCTCGAGATCGGCGCGGTTCCGAAGGAGCTGGTCGTGGTCGGCGCCGGCGTGATCGGCCTCGAGATCGGCTCGGTGTGGAGCCGTCTCGGCGCCAAGGTCACCGTCGTCGAGTTCCTCGACCGCATCCTGCCCGGCATGGACGGCGAGGTCGCCAAGCAGTTCCAGCGCATCCTGGAGAAGCAGGGCTTCACCTTCCAGCTCGGCTCCAAGGTCACCAAGGTCGAAACCGGCAAGAAGGGCGCGACCGTCACCGTCGAGCCCGCCGCCGGCGGCGAGGCCAAGACCCTCAATGCCGACATCGTGCTGGTCGCGATCGGCCGCCGTCCGAACACGGATGGCCTCGGCCTCGACAAGGCCGGCGTCGCCACCGAGCGCGGCCGCGTCGTCATCGACGACCATTTCAAGACCAATGTTGCCGGCATCTATGCGATCGGCGACGTGGTGCGTGGGCCGATGCTGGCGCACAAGGCCGAGGATGAGGGCGTCGCCGTTGCCGAGATCATCGCCGGCAAGCATGGCCATGTGAACTACGATGCCATTCCCGGCATCGTATACACCGCGCCGGAAGTCGCTGCGATCGGCAAGACCGAGGAAGAGCTCAAGGCGGCCGGAGTCGAGTACAAGATCGGCAAGTTCCCGTTCACGGCCAATGGCCGCGCCCGCGCCATGCGCCACACCGATGGCTTCGTGAAGGTGCTGGCCGATGCCAAGACCGACCGCGTGCTCGGCTGCCACATCATCGGCCCCCATGCCGGCGACCTGATCGCCGAGGTGACGGTGCTGATGGAGTTCGGCGGCTCGTCCGAGGATCTCGCCCGCACCTGCCATGCGCATCCAACGCTGGCCGAGGCGGTGAAGGAAGCCGCGATGGCGGTCGAGAAGCGTCAGATCCATATGTGATCGGTTTGGCGGGCCGTGCCTCTGGCGCGGCCCTGTTGCAAGAACGAAAAAAAGGAGCTGCAGGACTGCAGCTCCTTTTTTCGTTCGAGAACTACTGAGCAAAGCGGGCCGCCTGTGGCGGCCTCGTTGACTGCTGAGCTTAGCCGCGCCGGGCGTGGAAGGCCGTCAGCGTGTTCTTGAGCAGGCAGGCGATGGTCATCGGGCCGACGCCGCCGGGGACCGGGGTGATCGCGCCCGCGACCTTCACGGCCTCGGCGAAGTCGACGTCGCCGGTGAGCTTGCCGTCCGGCAGGCGGTTGATGCCGACGTCGATGACGGTGGCGCCGGGCTTGATCCAGTCGCCCTTGACCATGCGCGGGCGGCCAACCGCGGCGATGACGATTTCGGCGCGCTTCACCACGGCAGGCAGGTCACGCGTGCGGGAATGCGCGATGGTGACGGTGCAGTCGGCCTGAAGCAGCAATTGCGCGACCGGGCGGCCGACCAGCTCGGAGCGGCCGATCACCACCGCATCGAGCCCGGACAGCGCGGGCAGGGTCTGCTTCAGCAGCAGCATGCAGCCGAGCGGCGTGCATGGCACGAGGCCGTTCTTGCCGCCGGCGAGCAGGCCCGCATTGATCGGGTGCAGCCCGTCGACATCCTTGGCCGGGTCGATGGCGTCGATGATGCGGCCGGTGTCGATATGCTTCGGCAGCGGCAGCTGGACGAGAATGCCGTCGACGCTGCCATCCGCGTTGAGTTCGGCCAGCTTGGCGAGGAGTTCCGTCTCGGTGGTCTCGGCCGGGAGCCGGTGGGCGACCGAGTTCATGCCGACTTCGACGGCCAGCTTCTCCTTCGAGGCGACATAGACCTTGCTCGCCGGATCCTCCCCGACGAGGACGACATGCAGGCCGGGCACGACGCCACGCGCGGCCTTGATCGCGGCGACCTCGCGGCCGATCTCGGCCCTGAGCGCGGCGGCGGCGGCCTTGCCGTCGATGATGCGGGCTTCGGCGGTCATGGGGCGACCTCGTCCTTGCTGATGACGCCGCCCTCATGCGCGATCCGGGCCGCCCGGACAAGCCCGAATGCGGCGATCGCATGCCCGCAGGCGCCATCGGCGGGGGAGGAGGGACGGCTGCGGCTTGCGGGCACGCGGACGGCCCGGTATCGACGGACCGGGACAGGCTGTGATGGAAAGGGCAAGGACAACGTGACGACCGGTTTCGCCCGCCTGCCCGATGCCCCCGCCTACCGCCTGACAGACCTGTGTGTCCCAGCCTGCCTGATCGAGGGCGCCGACGTCGCTGGCGACCGCAACGGGTTGGCACGCGTCGATCTCACCATCGCCGACGGGCGGATCGAGGCGATCACGCCTGCCGGCGCAGCGCCCGGCGGAGCCCAGCCTTGGTTCAGCCTCGACGGCGGCATGGCGCTGCCGCGGCTGGTGGATTGTCACACCCATATCGACAAGGGCCATATCTGGCCGCGCAGCCCCAATCCCGATGGCACCTTCCCCGGTGCGCTCGCGGCCGTCGGCGCCGATCGCGAGGCGAACTGGTCGGAGCGGGACGTGCGGACGCGAATGGACTTCTCGTTGCGGACCGCCTTCGCCCATGGCACGGCGGCGCTGCGCACCCATCTCGACTCTCTCGGCGCGCAGATCGGCATTTCCTGGCCGGTCCATGCCGAGCTGCGGGCCGAATGGGCCGGGCGGATCGCCGTGCAGGCCTCGCCGCTGTTCGGCGCCGATGCCGCGCTCGATCCGGCGCATATGGCGGCGGTCGTCGCGGCGGTGAGGGCGCATGGCGACAAGCTGCTCGGCTGCGTCACCTACATGATCCCGGAGCTCGACCGCGCCCTCGACATCCTGTTCCGGGCGGCGATCGAGAACGGCTTCGATCTCGACTTCCATGTCGACGAGACCAACGACCCCTCGGCGCGTTCGCTGGAGCACATCGCCGATGCGGCGCTGCGCCATCGGTTCACCGGCCGCATCCTGTGCGGGCATTGCTGCTCGCTCGGCCTGCAGGCGCCGGCAGACGAGGCGCGCATCATTGCCAAGGTCAGGGAGGCCGGAATCGCCGTGGTCTCGCTGCCGATGTGCAACATGTACCTGCAGGACCGGCAGCCCGGCCGAACGCCGCGCTGGCGCGGGGTCACGGCGCTGCACGAGCTGAAGGCTGCCGGTGTGCCTGTGATGATCGCCTCCGACAATACGCGCGACCCGTTCTACGCCTATGGGGACCTCGATCTCGTCGAGGCGCTGCGCGAGGGCACGCGCATTCTCCAGCTCGACCATTCCGGCCCGGACTGGGCCGATGCCGTGGCGCGCACGCCGGCCGATACGATGGGGCTGCGAGGTGCCGGGCGCATCGCCGTCGGCGCGGCGGCAGACCTCATCCTGACGCGGGCGCGCGACTGGACCGAACTCTTCTCCCGGCCTCAGGCCGATCGAACTGTGCTGGTCTCGGGCCGTGCGATCGACCGGACCCTGCCGGACTACCGCGAACTCGATCATCTGATGGCGAGCGCGACGTGACGACATTCACCCGCCATGACCTTTCCCGTCATGGTCGGCCCTGTGCCGACCATCCACGTCTTCCTCCCTCGCGGGCGGTGTTCAGGACGTGGATGCTCGCCACCAGGGCCAGCATGACGCCACAGGGACACCCCGCATGACCGCACGCTACGACATCGCCACGCTGAAGAGCCGCCTCGGTGGCATCCGCACCGAGGAGAACCCGGCGCTGGTGAAGCAGAAGAGCCGCGACTTCTTCTGGTATTCGCCGATCCTGAAGCGCCAGCTCGATCATGTCGTCGCCGACATCGTCGTCTCGCCGACGAGCGAGGCGGAGGTGGTGCAGGTGCTCGCGGCCTGCCACGAACTCGGCATTCCCGTCACGCCGCGCGGCACCGGCACCGGCAATTACGGCCAGGCGATGCCGCTCTCCGGCGGCGTGTTGCTGGACCTGTCCGGCTTCAACAAGGTCAAGGAGATCGCGGCCGGCCGCTATGTCGCCGAGCCCGGCGCGATCATGGCCCATATCGACGACGAGACGCGGACGCACTCGCGCCAGGAGCTGCGCCTGCACCCTTCCACCTACCAGACGGCTTCGATCGGCGGCTTCATCGCCGGCGGCTCGGGCGGCGTCGGCTCGATCAAATGGGGCGGCCTGCGCGACTGGGGCAACATCATCCGGCTCAAGGTCGCGACGATGGAGAAGAGCCCGCGCATCCTCGAATTCTCCGGCGAGGACCTGCACAAGGTCGCGCATGCCTACGGCACCAACGGCATCATCACCGAGGTCGAGATGCCGCTCGGGCCGGCCTATAGCTGGGTCGACGTCATCGTCGGCTTCGACGACCTGCGCGCCGCGACCGAATTCGCCAATTCGGTCGGCGAGCAGGATGGTCTCGCACTGAAGAATCTCTGCGTCATCGCCGCGCCGGCGCCGCACGACTATTTCCTGCGCCACCGCAAGTTCCTGCCGCGCGACAGCCATCTGGTCATCGTCATGGCCGCCGATTTCGCGGTGGATGCGCTCTGCGCCTATGCCCGCCGCTTCAAGGGCGCCGAACTGCTGCTGCGCACCGACAAGCTTTCCCCGGAGGACGCGAAGGGCCTGCCGCCGGCCTATGAGCTCGGCTGGAACCACACGACGCTCCGGGCGCTGCGCGTCGACCCCGCGATCACCTATCTGCAGGTGCTCTACCCCTTCCCCAACCAGGTCGACCTGGTCGACAAGATCCATGCCCGCTTCGGCGACGAGGTGACCTGCCATCTCGAATTCGTACGCTTCGACGGCAAGATAACCTGCTTCGGCCTGCCGCTGGTGCGCTTCACCAGCGAGGAGCGGCTGGAGGAGATCATGGCCATTCATGAGGAGATGGGCGCGCCGATCTTCAATCCGCACCGCTACACGCTGGAGGAGGGCGGCATGAAGCAGACCGACGAGACGCAGCTCGCCTTCAAGCGCGAGGCTGATCCGCAGGGCCTGCTCAACCCCGGCAAGATGATCGCCTGGGAGGATCCGAGCTACGATTACCGCTCGGGCAAGACCTTCCTGTTCCGCAGCCTCGCCGAAGCCGGCGTCGGCTAAGCGACCGGCCTGCCATGCGCGTTCTCGTGCTCTATGCCCATCCCGTTCCGGAGAGCTTCGGCGCGGCGGTCCATCAGACGGTGGTCGCGACGCTGAAGCAGGCGGGGCACGAGGTCGATGATTGCGACCTCTATGCCGATGGCTTCGACCCGGTGCTGAGCTGCGGCGAGCGTCGCGGCTACCATGATACAGCCAGCAACACATTGCCGGTTGCCGGCTATGTCGAGCGGCTACGGGCGGCGGAAGCGCTGGTCCTGTGCTTCCCCGTCTGGAACTTCGGCTACCCGGCCATCCTGAAGGGTTTCCTCGATCGGGTCTTCCTGCCGGGCGTCTCGTTCAAGATGGTGGACGGCAAGGCCCAGCCGGCACTGCACAACATCCGCAGGCTCGTGGCGGTGACGAGCTATGGCGGCTCGCGCTGGCGCGCATTCCTGATGGGAGATCCGCCGCGCAAGGCGGTTTGCCGGGCTCTGCGGGCGGTCTGCCATCCTCTGGCACGCACCACCTATCTGGCTCACTATGAGATGAACCTGTCGACGCCCGAGAGCAGGGAGGCCTTCCTGCAAAAAGTCGCCACAAAGCTGGCCGTCATTTAGCTCTGACACGCGATTGTCATCTGTCTGTCATGTTCGCGCGCGACTACGCAGCCGGCGAAGCGTCTCCTTATCCGTCCAAGGATCGGCCCGAAGGATTGACCCATGACCAAGGCAATCGAGAAAAGCGTCGGCCGTGCCCTGCTCGTCACCGCCCGGCTGCATCGCTCGCGGATGGGCGAGCGCTTGAACGGGCTCGGATTGTTTCCGGGGCAGGAGCAGGCGTTGAAAGCCTTGCAGCCGGCGCCGATGACGATGGGTGAGCTCGCCGCGCTGCTGCGCGTGAAGCCGCCGACCGTGTCGAAGACGATCGGGCGACTGTCGCTCCAGGGACTCGTGACGCGCGAGGGTGGCAACCGCGACGGCCGGCTGGTGCAGGTCGCGTTGACGGAAGCCGGACAGAAGACCGCCGCAGAGCTCGATGCCGTCTGGAACGATGTCGAGGAAGAACTTCTCGACAAGCTCGACGGCAAGGAGCGCAAGCAGCTGCGCAAGCTCCTGCGCAAGGCCGCGAAGGGCCTCTCCAAGGCCGGCGCCGACCATGACGATCCGGATGCCGATCTCGACGAAGCCGACAGCGACGCCTGATTTCCGCATGGAGTGCATGCGCCTGAGCGCTGGCGACGGCCCTTAAATCGGTTCAATCTGGTTTCGTCATTCACTCAGAGCATAGCGAACCGGACGTGCCCCAGCCATCCGAGGCTTCTCCCGAAGCGGGACGAGCACGACTAGCAGCCATCGGCCTGATGGGGCTCGCGGTTCTGTTGTTTTCGCTGCTCGATACCAGCGCGAAATGGCTGGGCCAGTCGATGAACCCGCTGCAGGTGGTGTTCGCGCGCTACGCCGGCAGCATGATCATGGTGTTCGCCCTGATCAACCCCTGGACGCATCCCGGCGTGCTGCGCACGAAGCGGCCGTGGCTGCAATGGGGCCGGTCGCTGCTTTTGCTCGGCTCGACCGCGCTCAACTTCGTGGCGCTGCGCTATCTCCAGCTCGCCGAGACGATTTCGATCATGTTCGCCGGGCCGCTCCTGGTGGCGCTGTTTTCCGGACCGTTGCTCGGCGAATGGCCGGGGCCGCGCCGCCTCGCGGCGATCGGGGTCGGCTTCCTTGGCGTGCTGGTGGTGACGCGCCCGGGCAGCGGCGGCATGCATCCGGCGGCGCTGCTCAGCGTGCTCGGCTGCTTCTGCTTCGCCTTTTATTCGCTGTCGACGCGCGTGCTCTCCGGCCATGATTCATCGGAAACCACGATGACCTATTCGGGGCTGGCCGGGACGCTCGCCACCGTTCCGCTGCTGCCCTGGATCTGGGAGACGCCGCAAGGGGTGCTGCCCTGGCTGCTGATGCTCGCGGTCGGTGCGCTCGGGGGCTTCGGCCACTGGCTGCTGATCCTGGCGCATCGGCTCGCACCGGCGACCGTGCTGGCGCCCTTCATCTACTCGCAGATCGTCTGGATGGTGCTGCTCGGCTGGCTGGTGTTCGACCAGTGGCCGGATCGCTGGACCTTCGTCGGCGCCGGAATCGTCATCACCTCAGGGCTCTACCTGCTCTATCGCGAGCGGGTGCGGCATGTGCCGGAGGAAGCCGCCTCGGCCAGGCTCGACTGAGGCCGGAGAAACGGGGCGTCATGTCGGGCTTGCGCAGGGGGGATAGGACCAGAGGACGCCGGCCTGACCGCAGCAACGGTCAGGTCGCAGCCAAAGCGTCCAACGGCCTTCACCTGACCCCTCCCTCTCCCTCCGGGAGAGGGTTCCTCGCGCCTTTCCTGAAAGGCCCAGGTCCGACCCGAGCCTGACGCTCGTCAGCGGCTTCCTTCAGACCGTGACCTGCGTGCCGACCTCGACGACACGGCCGGTCGGGATCTGGAAGAAGTTCGTCGCGTCGGTCGCGCTCTTCGTCAGGCCGATGAAGAGATTGTCCTGCCAGATCGGCATGCCGGACTGGGGCGAGGGCTTGATCGAACGGCGCGACAGGAAGAACGAGGTCGACATGATGTCGAACTTGAAGCCCTGCTTGCGCAGCATGGCGAGCCCCTTGGGCACGTTCGGGCTTTCCATGTAGCCGTAGACCATGTCGACGCGCCAGAAGTCGTCGGTGATGCGGGCGAGGCGGACGCGTTCCTCCTCCGGCACGCGCGGCGTATCGGCCGAGCGGACCGTCAGGATGACGTTGCGCTCGTGCAGCACCTTGTTGTGCTTGAGGTTGTGCAGCAGCGAGGCGGGAGCCGTCTCCGGATCGCTGGTCAGGAACACGGCCATCCCCTTCACGCGGGCAGGCGGGCTCTTCGACAGCATGGTGACGAGCTCGAGCAGCGGCACGTCGGTCTTGCGAGTCTTGTCGAAGAGGATCTTGGTGCCGCGCATCCAGGTCCACATCACCAGCGTCAGGCCCATTGCAAGCAGCACCGGCACATAGCCGCCGTGGAACAGCTTCAGCATGTTGGCCGAGAAGAAGGAGACGTCGACCAGGAAGAAGGGCGTGATGAGCGCGGCTGTCGCGGGCAGGCTCCAGCCCCAGTGGCGCCGGATCACGATGGCGGCGAGCAGCGAGGAGACGACCATCGTGCCGAAGACCGAGATGCCGTAGGCATGCGACAGGCTCGACGAGGTCCGGAACGACCAGACCAGGATCAGCACGACGACGAGCAGCAGCAGGTTGACGCGCGGCACGTAGATCTGGCCGGAGGTCTGCTCCGAAGTGTGGCGGATCTCCATGCGCGGCAGCAGGCCGAGCTGGATCGCCTGCCGGGTCAGCGAGAAGGCGCCGGTGATGACGGACTGGCTGGCGATGATGGTCGCGACCGTCGCCATGACGACGAAGGGCAGCAGCAGCCCCTCCGGCGCGAGCCGGTAGAACGGATTGTCGATGGCGCTGGGGTCGGCGAGGATCAGCGCTCCCTGGCCGAGATAGTTGAGCCACAGGGCCGGGAAGACGACATAGAGCCAGGCGCCGCGGATCGGCCCGCGGCCGAAATGGCCCATATCGGCATAGAGCGCTTCCGCGCCCGTCACCGCCAGGCAGACCGAGCCGAGCACGGCCAGCGCCACGCCGGCATGGTCGCGGAAGAACAGCAGCGCGTAATAGGGGTTGATCGAGCGGAAGACGCTGAGGTCGTCGGCGATGTGATAGATGCCGAGGCCCGCCAGCGTCAGGAACCAGATCAGCATGATCGGGCCGAAGAAGGTCGCGACGCGATGGGTGCCGTGGCTCTGCATCACGAAGAGCCCGATCAGGATCACCGAGGCGATCCAGAGGATGTAGTCGTTCAGCGCAGGCGTGACCAGCTTGACGCCTTCGATGGCGGAGAGAACCGAGATGGCCGGCGTGATGACGGTGTCGCCGTAGAACAGGCCGGCGCCGATCATGCCGAGCAGCAGGGCCATGTGGCTGCGGGCCCGGCCGAGGCTGCGCTGGGCAAGTGCCACGAGGGTGAGGATGCCGCCTTCGCCGTTGTTGTCGGCACGCATCAGCAGCACGACGTATTTCAGGGTCACGACGACGACGAGCGACCAGAGGATCAGCGAGAGCACGCCGATGACGACGGTGGGGGGGACCGCGACGTTATCCTCGCCGCCGGTCGCAGCCAGGATCGTCTCGCGCAGCGCGTAGAGCGGGCTGGTGCCGATGTCGCCGTAGACGACACCGAGGGCGCCGAGCGCCAGAGCGGCATAACCCGATTTGCCATGGCCGTGGCCGGCGGAGTGGCCATGGCCATCATCCAGCCCGAAACGGGAATCCTCTGGCCTTACGGTCGCAGGATTCGGCTTCTCATGCCCCATCAGGGATCTCCGCGCGTGCTGCGGTGCAGCGAAAGGCCGGGGCCTCTAGCATAATGCGGACGGCGCGCAAAGACGGCGTTAACCGGCGGCGCCCGGTCCGGCGCCGAAGCGCCGTTCGACATAGCTCGCGACCATGGTCTTGAACTCCTCCGCGATGCCGGCGCCACGCAGGGTGGCGACCTTCTTGCCATCGACGAAGACGGGCGCGGTCGGCGCCTCGCCGGTGCCGGGCAGCGAGATGCCGATGTCGGCATGCTTGGATTCGCCGGGACCGTTGACGATGCAGCCCATGACCGCGACGTTGAGGTTCTCGACCCCGGGATAGCGCGTCTTCCACTCCGGCATCGAGGTCGAGATCCAGTTCTGGATGTCGCGCGCGAGTTCCTGGAAGACGGTCGACGTGGTGCGCCCGCAACCGGGGCAGGCGGCGACGAGCGGCACGAACGCGCGGAAGCCCATGGTCTGGAGCAGTTCCTGCGCCGTCCTGACCTCGAGCGTGCGGTCGCCGCCGGGCTCCGGCGTCAGCGAATAGCGGATCGTGTCGCCGATGCCTTCCTGCAGGAGGATGCCGAGCGCGGCGGAGGAGGCGACGATGCCCTTCGAGCCCATGCCCGCCTCGGTCAGGCCGAGATGGATGGCATAGTTCGAGCGGCTCGCCAGCATGCGATAGACCGTGATCAGGTCCTGCACGCCCGAGACCTTGGCGGACAGGATGATGAATTCCCGGCCGAGCCCCAGTTCCTCGGCGCGCTCGGCCGAGAGCAGGGCGGACTGGACCATGGCCTCGCGCATGATGGCGCGTGCGTCGAGCGGGCGCGGCGAGCGCGCATTCTCGTCCATCAGCACGGTCAGCAGTTCCTGATCGAGCGAGCCCCAGTTGGCACCGATGCGCACCGGCTTGCCGTGCCGGATCGCCAGCTCGACGATCTGGCCGAACTGCTTGTCCTTCTTGTCCTTGAAGCCGACATTGCCCGGGTTGATCCGGTATTTCGCCAAGGCCTCGGCGCAGGCCGGGTGGTCGGCGAGCAGCTTGTGGCCGATATAGTGGAAGTCTCCGACGAGCGGCACGTCGACGCCGATGCGGTCGAGCCTTTCGCGAATCTTCGGCACGGCGGCTGCGGCCTCGTCGCGATCGACGGTGATGCGCACCAGCTCCGAACCCTGGCGGGCCAGCGCTGCCACCTGCGCCACCGTGGCGGCGATGTCGGCCGTGTCGGTGTTGGTCATGGACTGCACGACGATCGGCGCGCCGCCGCCGACGGTGACGTTGCCGACCTTGACCGGAACGGTGAGCTGCCGGGCGAGCGGCCCGGCCCGCTCCGGCGTCAGATGTGAGAAGGCGCGCTCATTCATGCGGGCTGCTCTATCACGAAGCGGCGTTGCGGCAATGCTCGCAGCGGCCGACGATCTCGACCATCTGGTGGGAGGGCGAGAATTGCCGGGTTTCGGCGATGGCCGCCACGGCTTTCTTCATCGCCGGGGACGCATCCTCGTCGACGCCGCCGCATGACTCGCAGATGAGGAAGGCCACGACTTCGTTCGCCCCATGTCCATGGAGGCAGGCGACATAGGCGTTCTTCGAGGAGAGGCGGTGGACGAAGCCTTGCTCCACCAGGAAATCGAGCGCCCGGTAGATCGAGATCGGCGCGAGGCGGCGGCCTCCGGCGGGGGAAATGCGGTCGGCGAGATCATAGGCGCCGATCGGGCGGTGATCGGCATGGAGCGCCTCCAGCGCCTGCCGCCGTATCGGGGTCAGGCGCAGTCCGCGCTCCCGGCAGATCCGTTCGGCGCGCGCCAGCGCCTCCGCGGCATGGCGGCGGTGGTCCTCCGCATGGCGGCAGTTTCCGTCATGCGTATGATGCACGTGGTCGTCATGCGTATGCGCGTCTGGCTGCATTTTCGTCATGTTGCGTTGCAAAGAGTCATCGGGCAACTTGCGAGTGCCTGTCGTTGCGGCATTGCCACGTTCAGCCCGAACCTAAGCATTTTCTCCTCGATTGTCAGGGGCCTTGACGCTCATGTTCCTCAAAGACCGTACTGCCGCCATCACCGGCTCGACTTCGGGCATCGGCCTGGCCTATGCCCGCGCACTCGCAGCGGAAGGCGCCAATCTCGTCATCAACGGCATCCTGCCGCCTTCCGATGCGGAGAAGCTGCGCACGGAGCTGGAGAAGGAATTCGGCGTCAAGGTGGTGTTTTCGCCGGCGGACATGACCAAGCCCGCCGAAATCGCCGGCTTCATCGCCGAGGGCGAGAAGGCCTTCGGTGCCATCGACATCCTCATCAACAATGCCGGCATCCAGTATGTCTCGCCGATCGACGAGTTTCCGCTGGAGAAATGGGACCAGATCATCGCGATCAACCTGTCCTCGGCCTTCCACACCATCCGTGCGGCCCTGCCGAAGATGAAGGAGAAGGGCTGGGGCCGGATCATCAACACGGCCAGCGCGCACGCCTTCGTCGCCTCGCCGTTCAAATCAGCCTATGTCGCTGCCAAGCACGGCATCGCGGGGCTGACCAAGACGGTCGCGCTCGAGGTTGCGACCAAGGGCATCACCGTCAACGCCATCGCACCGGGCTACGTCTGGACGCCGCTGGTCGAGAAGCAGATCCCTGACACGATGAAGGCGCGTGGCCTCACCAAGGAGCAGGTCATCAACGACGTGCTGCTCGACGCCCAGCCGACCAAGCAGTTCGTCACGGTGGAGCAGGTGGCGGCGCTCGCCGTCTTCCTGTGCACCGACGGCGCGAAGTCGATCACCGGGGCAACGCTGCCGATGGATGGCGGCTGGACCGCCGCGTGAGCGGGCGCCCATCCCGCAAGCCCGAGCCGGTCAAGGGACTGGCCGGGCCGAAGGCGGAGAAGACGATCTCGCTGGCCCTGCAGGGCGGAGGCGCGCACGGCGCCTTCACCTGGGGCGTGCTCGACGTCATCCTCGAGGACGGGCGGCTCGGCATCGAGGCGCTGACCGGCACGAGCGCCGGTGCGATGAACGCCGTGGTGCTGGCGGAAGGCTGGATCGACGGCGGCGCCGACGGGGCGCGGGCCAAGCTGGAAGCGTTCTGGCGGGCGATCAGCGTCGACGGCAAGTATGGCGGCTCGGAGCGCTCGCTGCTCGACACGATGCTCGGCGCCTGGGGGCATAACGGCACCCCGCCCGGCCTGGTCTTCCTGGAGATGTTCTCCAAGGTCGCGAGCCCCTACGACGTCAATCCGCTCAATATCAACCCGCTGCGCGGCGTCATCGCCGACCTCATCGATTTCGAGAAGGTGCGTGCGCATGACGCGGTGAAGCTCTTCATCGCAGCGACCAATGTCCGCACCGGCAAGATCGCGGTGTTCGAAAGCCGCGACCTGACGGCGGACCATCTGATGGCCTCGGCCTGCCTGCCGATGGTGTTCCAGGCGGTGGAGATTGACGGCGAAGCCTATTGGGACGGTGGCTATATGGGCAATCCGGCCCTGTTCCCGCTGTTCTACAAGGCGCATTGCGATGACATCCTGCTGGTGCAGATCAATCCGATCCAGCGCCGGGAGCTGCCGACCAAGGCGCGCGAGATCCAGGATCGCCTGAACGAGATCACCTTCAACGCCTCGACGCTGCGCGAGCTGCGCGCCATCGATTTCGTCAACCGGCTCGTCGATGCCGGAAAGCTGCCGCGCGACGAATACAAGCGCGTGCTGATGCACCGGATCGACGGCGGCCCGCCGTTGGCGGAGCTGACTTCCTCGTCGCGGATGAACGCCGAATGGTCGTTCCTGCTCCGGTTGCGCGACATTGGAAGGGCGGCGGCCCAGCGCTGGCTGAAGCGCAATTACGACGCGATCGGCAAGGCAGGGACACTCGATCTCAGGGAAGCGATCGGCTGAGGCGTGGCCGAGTTCCCGCGGCTGCCCGAATTCTTCGCGTTCCGGCGTCTCACTTGTTCCGCCAACCGCGCTTGCGCGCGGAGGCGGCGAAATGGCATTCACCGTCCGGGACCCGTTTTTCGGAAGGACAGGGATTTTCCATGAGCAGCAAGCTGATCGTCACCGCCGGGCCGTATACCTTCGAGGGCAAGCTCGAACTCGAAGCTGCGCCGAAGACCTGCGCCGCCTTCCTGCGGCACCTGCCCTTCGTCAGCAAGATCGTGCATGTGCGCTGGAGCGGCGAAGGCGTGTGGATGCCGCTCGGCGATCTCGATTTCGGCGTCGGCTACGAGAACAATACCGCCTACCCGGCTCCCGGCCAGATCATCCTCTATCCGGGCGGCGTCAGCGAGACCGAGATCCTGCTCGCCTATGGCGGCGTGCAGTTCGCCAGCAAGGCCGGCGTCCTGTCCGGCAACCACTTCCTGACCCTGACCTCGGGCCTCGAGAACCTCTACGCGCTCGGCCGCAAGACGCTCTGGGAAGGCGCACAGGACATCCGCTTCGAACTCGCCGGCTGAGCCGGCTCCGGCACTGCCGCGGCAACAGGAAAGGGCGGGGCGCATGGCGTCCCGCCCTTTGCCGTTCAGGCCGCGGCCGGCGGGTCCTCGGAAGGGCTCTCGGGTGCTGGTTTGCGCGGCTTCAGCAGGCGGGGGGCGTCCGCGTCGACGGAGGCAGGTTCTTCGGGCCGGGCTTCCGCGGCGGCCACACCCGCTTCCGTCTCCGCCGGGCCCTTCGCGGCCGCGGTGCTGGCCAGGTTCTGGCACAAGCTCAGCATCGCACGTGCGATTTCGGCCTCGCCCATGATCGTGAGCGTCGCCCCGCACTTGGTGAGATGGGCGACCTCGGCGTCCGAATGGGCGCGGGCGACGATAGGCAGGGTCGGGCTCTCGGCGCGTGCCTGTTCGCAGACCTGGCCAGCCTCGAAGCTGCCGGGGATGGCGACGAAGAGACGCACCGCCCGCGCGATTCCCGCGGCCGAGAGGACCTCCGGGTCGGCTGCGTTGCCGACGAGAAGCTCCGCGCCATCGCGCTTGGCCGTTTCGACGGCGTCGGGATTGTCCTCGATCACCAGCAGCTTCGACCCCTGTGACAGCAGGCCGGCGCCGAGGAGGCTGCCGACGCGGCCATAGCCCACCACGACGATGTGATCGTTGAGCTGGGTCGGGGTGATGTCGCGCTCGGGCGGCGCTGGCGGCTTCGGCTCCGGAGCGGGCGTCTGCTCGGGAGCCGAAGCCGCCTCGGGCGCCGGAGCGGGCTTGGGCTTCGCTGTCGCTGGAGCTTCGCTGGTCAGGCGCTCCGCCAGCGCGAACATCACGGGGTTGAGCAGGATGGAGAGGATCGCGCCGGCAAGGATCAGGTCGCGGCCCTGGGCCGGGAGGATGCCAAGCGCCGTGCCGAGGCCGGCGAGGATGAACGAGAACTCGCCGATCTGGGCAAGCGAGGCGGAGATGGTGAGCGCAACCGAATTCGAGCGCCCGAATGCGCGCACGATCAGCCAGGCGGCGACGGACTTGCCGATCAGGATGATGGCGAGCGTCGCGATCAGCGGTCCGGGCGCCCGCAGGATGATGCCGGGGTCGAAGAGCATGCCGACCGAGACGAAGAACAGCACGGCGAACGCGTCGCGCAGCGGCAGGGTCTCCTCGGCGGCGCGCTGCGAAAGCGGCGATTCCGACAGGATCATGCCCGCGAAAAACGCGCCGAGGGCAAAGGAGACGCCGAACAGGGTCGCGGAGGAGTAGGCGACCCCGAGGGCGACCGCGAGCACCGCGAGGCGGAAGAGCTCGCGCGAACCGGTATGGGCCACCCAGTGCAGCACCCATGGAATGACGCGCCGGCCGACGACGAGCATGAAGGCGACGAAACCGACGAGCTTGGCGAAGGTCAGGCCGAGGACGCCCCAGACGCCGAGGTCGAAGCGCGTCGCCAGCGGCGCGCTGCCGCCCGACGGCGTGCCGTTGATGATCTCTGCCAGCACCGGCAACAGCACGAGGGCCAGTACCATCGCGATGTCCTCGACGATGAGCCAGCCGACGGCGATGCGCCCGCGTTCGGTCTGGACCATCCGGCGCTCCTGCAGCGCCCGCAGCAGCACCACCGTGGAGGCCGTGGACAGGGCGAGGCCGAAGACGGCGCCCGAGAACCAGTTCCAGCCGAGCAGCGTTCCGAGCCCGAGCCCGAGCAGCGTTGCGATGCTGATCTGGACCACGGCGCCCGGCACGGCGATCGCCTTAACCGAGAGCAGGTCCTTCAGGGAGAAGTGCAGGCCGACGCCGAACATCAGCAGGATGACGCCGATCTCGGCGAGCTCATTGGCGAGATTCTGGTCGGCGACGAAACCGGGAGTGAAAGGCCCGACGGCGACGCCGGCGAGGAGATAGCCGACGAGGGGAGAAATCCTTAGCCGTTGGGCAAGCGCCCCGAAGACGAAAGCAAGGCCTAGGCCCGCGACAATGATGGCGATCAGCGGGCCGTGATGCATGGGTCTCCCAAATCCGAAACGTCAAGAAATCGAAACTGTTGGAACGTTTCGGAGCATGGGGTCTGAGGCTGTCGATTTCAACCGAAGGACGTACGTCTTTTTGGGCTGGAGCTGGCGAATTTTTCTGCGTGCCCGATGCAGCATCCGACAGCCGGCGGAGCGCGGGCTCGGCCAGCAGGCCGGCCGAGAGCCGGGAGCGTCAGGCCTTCGGCTTCTCCAGGAGGATCTGCCCCTGCTTCTCCACGCCGATCTTCAGCTTTTCGGCGAAGACGGCCAGTATCCAGGGGAGGCTCACCTCGACGCGGACGAGCTGGTCCTCGACCTCGACGCGACCATGGACGGTATGGCCGAGGGCGCCGACGCCGAAATGCAGGCTGTCGCCCTCCCAGCGTTCCTCGACCAGCTGCATCTTGACCATGCCGAGCCGGTCGCGAATGCGATCGACACCGCCCCGCAGGCGGGAGAGCGCGGCATCGCGGCCGAGATCATGCGAGATCGTGATCGAGACAGGCTTACCCATGGCACCTCGAGGGGAGTGGGAGAGAGACGAACCGAAGCCTGG
>NZ_JBIWYK010000016.1:0-16713 GCF_044752385.1 Allobosea sp. CER48
CCGCATTCCGTCTGCCGCGAGCGCATCCGCCGGGAACGACTGAAGGCTGCCTCAGCCGGCCCTCAGCAACCGGATCGCGACGTCGCGCTCGAACAGGTAGAGCAGGACCCGGATCGCCTGGCCGCGTGGCGTCTCCAGGTGCGGGTCACGCTCGATCAGCAGGCGCGCGTCGTCACGCGCCGCCGCAAGCAGGTCGCCGTCGATCTCGGGGCGGGCGATGCGCCAGTCGGGCGAGCCCGACTGCTTGGTGCCGAGCACCTCGCCTTCGCCGCGCAGCCGCAGGTCTTCCTCCGCGATGCGGAAGCCGTCCTCGGTCTCGCGCATGATCGTCAGCCGCGCCTCTGCGATCGGGCCGAGAGGCCCCTTGTAGAGCAGCAGGCAGGTCGAGGCGGCCGAACCGCGCCCGATGCGCCCACGGAGCTGGTGGAGCTGGGCGAGGCCGAAGCGCTCGGCATGCTCGATCACCATGACGCTGGCATTGGGCACGTCGACGCCGACCTCGATCACGGTGGTCGAGACGAGGATGCGCGTCTGGCCGGCCACGAAGGCGGCCATGGCGGCATCCTTGTCGCGGCCGGGCATCTGCCCGTGCAGCAGGCCGACCTTGTCGCCGAAGATCTCGCGCAGCGCGTCATGGCGCTCCTGCGCGGCGGCAACGTCGAGCGTGTCGGATTCCTGCACCAGCGGGCAGACCCAATAGGCCTGCGCACCGCTCTCGATGGCCCGGCCGATGGCGCCGACGACCTCGTCATAGCGTTCGGACGAGACCGCGCGGGTGACGATCGGCTTCCGTCCGGCCGGCTTCTCGGAGAGGATCGAGACATCCATGTCGCCGAACCAGGTCAGCGCCAGCGTCCGCGGGATCGGCGTCGCAGTCATCACCAATACGTCGACGGCCTCGCCCTTCGATCCGAGCAGCAAGCGCTGGTGCACGCCGAAGCGATGCTGCTCGTCGACGACGGCAAGCGCCAGGTCGTGGAAGGCGACGCCTTCCTGAAACAGCGCATGCGTGCCGACGGCGATGTCGATCGACCCATCTGCCAGCCCCGCCAGCACCTGCTTGCGGCCGGCGCCTTTCTCGCGGCCGGTCAGCAAGGCCAGCTTCAGGCCGGCCTTTTCGGCCAAGGGCGCGAGCCTCTCTGCGTGCTGCCTGGCGAGGATTTCGGTCGGCGCCATCAGCACCGATTGGCGGCCGGCCTCGGCGGCGGCGGCCATCGCCATCAGCGCGACCACCGTCTTGCCGGAGCCGACGTCGCCCTGCAACAGGCGCAGCATCTTCTCGGGCTTGGCCATGTCGGCGTGGATGTCGGCGATCGCCTTGCGCTGGCCTTCGGTCAGTTCGAAGGGCAGGGCGGACTGGATGCGGAAGCGTATGCCGCCATCGCCGGTGGTGGCGCGGCCGGCGATCTTCTTCTGCTGGCGGCGCACGAGCGCGAGCGCGATCTGGCTCGCCAGCAACTCGTCATAGCCGATGCGTCGGCGCGCCACCGTGTCTCCTTCGGCCGCCTTGCGATCGACCGGGTGGTGCAGGGCCTCGATCGCCGCCCGGAACGAGGGAAAATCGCCCTTGGCGAGGAAGGCGGGGTCTTGCCATTCCGGCATCTCCGGGCAGCGTTCCGCCGCCACCTGCGCGATCCGCATCATCACGCGCCCGCCGATGCCTTCGGTCAGCGGATAAACCGGTTCGAAGGCCGGTAGCGTCGCTGCAAGCTTGGGATCGAGGATGCGCTCGGGATGCACCATCTGGCGCATGCCCTCCCAGAGTTCGAGCTTGCCGGAGATGATCCGATAGGCGCCGATCGGCAGGTTCTGCGCGAGATGGCGGGAATCGGCATGGAAGAAGACGAGCGTGACGTCGCCGGTCTCGTCCTCGACGATGATGCGATAGGGCGCCTTCTTGCCGGCGGGCGCGGCGCGATGCTCGCTGACGCGGGCGGTGAAGGTGGCGATGTCGCCGATCGGCGCGTCCGCTATCGACGGACTCGGGCGCCTGTCGACCGCGCCGCTCGGCAGATGGAACATCATGTCGACCACGCGGGCGGGCCTCGTCTCGTCGCCGAGCAAACGGTCGAGAACCTTGCCGAGCTTGGGCCCGACGCCGGAAAGCGCCGTGACGGGTGCGAACAACGGATCGAGGATCGAAGGGCGCAAATCGTCTCGCGAATCTGTCAGGAGCGCGAAGCGTGCGGCGGATCGGCCGCTGACTCCGCCGGGGCGAATAGCTATATAGCTGCCGCAGGCTGGCTCCGCGACGGCGCCGGCCCCTTGATCATTGCGCCATCCCCCAGGTTTTACGGCCTGGAGTTTTCTTGCCCGAGGTTCCCATGTCCGGCTCGACCCGCTCCAGCGCCGATCTCGACCCGCGTCGCCGCAAGATCCTGTTCCGCGCCTGGCATCGCGGCATGCGCGAGATGGACCTGATCATGGGCCGCTTCGCCGACGACGCGATCGCAGGCTTCGACGATGCCGAGCTCGACGAGTTCGAGCGCCTGATCGAGGTCCTTGACCGCGACCTGCTGAGCTGGGTGACGGGCGAGGCGCCCGTGCCCGACAACTACGACACGGAACTGTTCCGCAAGCTCAAGGCTTTCCACCATCACGAGAAGCCGATCCATGTATGAGGGCACCGGCGTTGAACCTCGGCCCTCGTCCTGAGGAGTGTCGCAAGGCGCGTCATCCAAGGATGATCCGGAACGTGCCGAAGCATCCTTCGAGACGCCGCTGCGCGGCTCCTCAGGATGAGGGCTCTCTTGATTGAACTGACGAAGATCGCATGAGCATTCCTCCTCCCAGCCAGATCGCCAAGCCCCAGCTCGACCGCCTGCTCGATGCGCTGAACCGCGGCGACAAGCCGACGCTTGCCGGCGTGCCGGATGGCTTCGACGCCGTCGTCCTCGCCGACCTGACCCGCGCCCGCGCCAGGAAGGCCGAAGGGCCGGCGCTGCTCGTCTTCATCGCGCGTGACGGCCAGCGCCTGCAGGTGCTTGAGAACGCACTGCAATTCGTCGCCCCCGACCTCGAGGTGATGAGCTTCCCGGCCTGGGACTGCCAGCCTTATGACCGTGTCTCTCCCGCCCCTGCGATTGTGGCGCACCGGATGACGACGCTCTCCCGCCTCGCCAAGACCAAGTCGGGCGACCGGCCGCGCCTGTTGCTGACCACGGTCAATGCCGCGCTCCAGCGCGTGCCGGCTTTCGGTAAAGTCGCGTCGGAGAGCTTCTCGGCCGCGCCCGGCAACATGGTCGATATCGAGGAGCTGGCGCGCTGGCTGGACATCAACGGCTATCTGCGCACCTCGACCGTGCGCGAGACCGGTGAGTTCGCCGTCCGCGGTGGTATCGTCGACCTGTTCCCGCCCGGCATGCCTGCGCCGATCCGGCTCGACTTCTTCGGCGACACGCTGGAATCGATCCGCACCTTCGATCCGGAGACCCAGCGCACCACAGGGCAATTGCGCGGGCTCGACCTCGTGCCGATGTCCGAAGCGCAGATGACGAGCGAGAGCATCCGCCGCTTCCGCCAGTCCTATATCTCGACCTTCGGCACGCCCGGCCGCGACGACACGCTCTATGAAGCCGTCAGCGAGGGCCGCCGGCCGGCCGGCCTGGAGCACTGGCTGCCGCTGCTGGCGGAAAGGCTCGACACGCTCTTCACCTATCTGCCCGATGTGCCTGTTGTGCTCGACCATCAGGCCGAGGATGCGATCGGCGAACGCATCAGCCTGATCAAGGACTATTACGACGCACGCAAGGCCGCGCTGGAGCAGGGCGGGGCCGGTGGCATTCCCTACAAGCCCCTGCCGCCGGACGCGCTCTATCTCTCGCCTGCCGATTGGCGCGGCGTGGTCGATGCCTCCGGCGTTGCGACGCTCACCCCGTTCCAATTGCCCGATAGCGAAGGCAAGCTCGTCCTCGACCTCGGCGGCAAGCAGGGCCGCAGCTTTGCGGCGGAGCGCGCCGGAGAGTCCGGCAGCGTGTTCGAGGCGGCCGTCGCCCATGTCCGCGCATTGGAGGCCGATGGCAAGCGCGTGATCCTCGCCGCCTGGTCGGAAGGTTCGCGCGAGCGCCTCGCGCATGTGCTCGAAGACCACGGGTTGAAGAGCGTCCAGATGACGGGCTCGCTGCGCGCGGCCTTCGACCTCAAGCCCGGCACGGTGGCACTGGCGGTCTGGGGCTTCGAGAGCGGATTCGAGGCCGGCCGCCTTGCCGTCGTCGGCGAGCAGGACATCCTCGGTGACCGCCTCGTCCGCCCGCGCCGCAAGGCCAAGCGTCCGCAGGACTTCATCGCGGAACTGTCCTCGCTCGTGCCGGGCGATCTCGTCGTTCATGTCGATCACGGCATCGGCCGCTTCATCGGCCTGCAATCGATCACGGCCGCCGGCGCGCCGCATGACTGCCTGGAGATCCACTACGCCGGCGATTCCAAGCTGTTCCTGCCGGTCGAGAACATCGAGCTGCTGTCCCGCTACGGCTCGGAGGACACGGAGGTCCAGCTCGACAGGCTGGGCGGTGGCGGCTGGCAGGCGCGCAAGGCCAAGCTCAAGCAGCGCATCCGCGAGATGGCGGGCAAGCTCATCCAGATCGCGGCGGCGCGCGCGCTCAAGGACGCGCCGCGCCTCGTGCCGCCCGACGGCATCTACGACGAATTCATCGCCCGCTTCCCCTATGAGGAGACGGAAGACCAGCAGAACACCATCGATGCGGTGCTCGACGATCTCGCGGCCGGCCGGCCGATGGACCGGCTCGTCTGCGGCGATGTCGGTTTCGGCAAGACGGAGGTCGCGCTGCGTGCCGCTTTCGCCGCCGCGCTGAACGGCAAGCAGGTCGCGGTCGTCGTGCCGACCACGCTGCTCGCGCGCCAGCACTACCGCAATTTCGCGGATCGATTTGCCGGCTTACCTGTCAATGTCGGGCAGGCCTCGCGCTTCGTCGGCTCAGCCGATCTCAAGGCGGTGAAGCAAGGCGCCAAGGACGGCACGATGGATATCGTCGTCGGCACGCATGCTCTGCTCGGCAAGGGCGTCGACTTCAAGGATCTCGGCCTCGTCATCGTCGACGAGGAGCAGCATTTCGGCGTCGCCCACAAGGAGAAGCTGAAGGAGCTGCGCGCCGAGGTGCATATGCTGACGCTGTCGGCGACCCCGATTCCGCGCACGCTCCAGCTCGCCATGACCGGCGTACGCGAGCTTTCGATCATCGCGACGCCACCGGTGGACCGCCTCGCGGTCCGCACCTTCGTCACACCCTTCGACCCGCTGATCGTGCGCGAGGCGCTGCTGCGCGAGCGCTACCGGGGCGGGCGCTCCTTCTATGTCGTGCCGCGCATCGAGGATATCGCCGACGTCAAGGACTTCCTCGACAAGCAGGTTCCCGAGTGCAAGGTCGGCATCGCTCATGGCCAGATGGCCGCAGGCACGCTCGAAGACGTGATGACGGCCTTCTACGAGGGCCAGTACGACATCCTGCTCTCGACCACGATCGTCGAATCCGGGCTGGACATCCCGACCGCGAACACGCTGATCGTGCATCGTGCGGACATGTTCGGACTGGCCCAGCTCTACCAGCTGCGCGGCCGCGTCGGGCGCTCGAAGACGCGCGCCTATGCACTCTTCACAGTGCCGGCCAACCGCAAGCTGACCGAACAGGCCGACAAGCGCCTCAAGGTGCTGCAATCGCTGGATACGCTCGGCGCCGGCTTCCAGCTCGCCAGCCATGACCTCGACATCCGCGGCGCCGGCAACCTGCTCGGCGACGAGCAGTCCGGCCATATCAAGGAGGTCGGCTACGAGCTTTACCAGCAGATGCTGGAAGAGGCGGTGGCGGCGCTGAAGGCAGGCATCGAGTTCGAGACCGAGACGCAATGGTCGCCCGCCATCCAGGTCGGTGCGCCCGTCATGATCCCCGAGCACTATGTCGCCGACCTGACGCTGAGGCTGACCCTCTACAAGCGCCTCTCGACCATGGACGACGACGCCGAGCTGCAGTCCTTCGGCGCCGAGCTGGTCGACCGCTTCGGCCCGCTGCCGGAGGAGGTCAACCAGCTCCTCGAGATCGTCGCGATCAAGGCGCTCTGCAAGCGCGCCAATGTCGAGAAGGTAGAGGCCGGGCCGAAGGGCATCATCGTCGCGTTCCGCAACAACGAATTCGCCAATCCGGAAGGGTTGGTGAGCTTCGTCGCCAAGCAGGGCACGCTGGCGAAGGTGCGCCCCGACATGCGCGTCGTCTTCATCGACGATTTCGACACGGTCGAGCAGCGGCTCAAGGCAACGCGTCGCCTGCTGACCGATCTCGCGCGCATCGCCGAAAGGAAAAAGGCGGCCTGAGCGAGACGAGCATCGCTCGATAAGACTGCTTTATCGTGGTGGTCGGGCTTGTCCCGACCATCCACGTCTTCGCTGGCCCAAGGTCGTGGATGCCCGCCACATGGGCGAGCATGACGCGAGTGTCTCACAAATCGAAGAAGACCGTCTCGTTCTCGCCGGCGAGATTGATGTCCAGCCACCACGTGCCGTCCGGCTTGCGCTGTGCGATCAGGGTGCGGCGGCGCGCTTCGGGGACGAGCGCGAGGATCGGGTCCGTCTCGTTGCCTTCGCCATCGGCGAAATACAGCCGGGTCGGCAACCGCTTCAGCAGGCCGCGGCCGAAGACCGAAAGCGCGATATGGGGCGCCTGCAGGCTGTTGCCGGGGCCGGGCACGCGGCCGGGGCGGATGGTGCGGAACCGGAATACGCCCTCCTTGTCGGTCGAGGCGCGGCCGAAGCCGACGAAATGCTGGTCGAGCGCCACGTCCACGCGGTCATCGTCCGGGCTGGCATAGCGCCCGTTGGCATTGGCCTGCCAGATCTCGATCATCGCGTCCTCGATCGGCTTGCCGTCGGCATCGTAGACGCAGCCGGCGAGCGCGATGACCTCGCCCTCGGGTTGACCTGAGACATTCGAGCCCGAGAGCAGGAAATGCTCCGGCGGCATCAGGTCCGGCCGGGCGCCCATCTCCGATCGCCCGACCAGATCGGCGCCGCCCTTCCAGGGCAGGCCGTAGTGGAAATAGGGGCCGACCGTCTGCCACGGCGTCTGGCCGAAGATCGAGGGGTCCTGGCTGTCTTGCCGCGGTGCGGCGTTGCGGCTTTCCAGATCAGTGGTCGTCATCATGCTCATCCTCGAACGGCGTCTGGTCGCGGCCCTTGAGCACGATGTCGAAGACATAGCCCAGCGCCCAGTTCGGCACGGTGGTGCCGATGTCGAAGCGTGAGACCATGCGCTGGCGATAGGGCATCGGCACGGCGTTGGCGATCGGGTCGATCTCGATCAGCGGATCGTCCGGGAAATACATCTGCGTGACCAGGCGCGTCGCGAAGGCCGGCCCCAGCAACGAGAGATGGATATGGGCCGGGCGCCACGCGTTCTTGTGGTTGCCCCACGGGTAGGCTCCGGGGCGGATCGTGACATAGCGATAGCGGCCCTGCTCATCGGTGACGACACGGCCGACACCTGTGAAATTCGGGTCGAGAGGCGCCGGCCAGTCATCCTTGGCGTGGATGTAGCGGCCGGCGGCATTGGCCTGCCAGATCTCGACGACGGTGTTCGGCACGGCCCGGCCGCCCTCGTCGAGCACGCGGCCGGTCACGACGATGCGCTGGCCCTGCGGCTCCGCCTTGTGCTGGGTGGTGAGGTCGGCCATCGCCGGCCCCATCAGGCGCGACCAGTCGCTCGGGCCGGTCACTTCGGTCAGCGTCTGCGGGATGAGGATCGGTGCCTGCCGCGGGCTGCGGGCCACGGTGGAGCGATAATCCGGACAGAGCGAGGTCGGTTGGCCCTGGTCCGGCGCGGCATAGGGGAGGATCAGGCGGCTCATGGCGAGGGGGCTTTCACGGGCATGGCGGGTTTCTCCTCAGCCATGACTCGGCGCGGGGATGGTGATCGGCCGCGCGAGCCTTGATTGGGCGGTCAGGCGAATGCCGGCATTGGCCGCACCATAGCCGGCATAGCCGTCACGCTGTATGATCTCGAAGAACAGCCCGCCATCCAGCGTCTGCGTATAGGCCTGCCGGAAGGTGCCGGAAGCATCGCTGTCGTAGAGGATGTTCAGCGCCTTCATCGCCTCGATCTCCTGCTCCGAGAGATCGGAGCGGGCCTCCAGGTCATCATAGTAGTTCTCGGGGATGGGTAGCATGGCGACGCCGGTGGCGACCAGCCGCTGCACGGTCGCGGCGATGTCGTCGGTCGCGAAGGCGATGTGCTGCACGCCGGAGCCGAAGAAATCGGTGATGAAGCGGGCCGAGAGCGTGCGGTGGCTCTGCGAGCCGTTGAGGATGAGCCGCAACCCATGGCCACGCTCGCCATCGAGGCCACTTTCGATGACCTGGCTCTGAACGACGCCGCCGGGATCGAGAACCGCCTGGCTCGGCGCCTTCTTCGTCTCGAACAGCGACGAGTAGAACAGCAGCCAGGTCAGCATTTCCTCGTACTGCATGCTCTGCGAGACGTGGTCGACGCCGGTGAGGCCGGCATGGCTCCCCGCTTCCCCGGTCGCCTCGAAATCGACCTCCGCCCAGCGGCCGAGCGCCGAGGTGTGGTCGAGGAAATAGACGAGGCTGCCGCCGAGCCCGCGCACGGCGGGGATATCGAGCTCACCCGGCCCGACGGCGCCGGCATGCGGCACGTCCAGCAATGCGGTGGCGCGCGCGATCGCCGCCTGCGCGTCCGGCACGCGCAACGCCAGCGCGCAGACCGAGGTGCCGTGGGTGATCTGGTAGCTATGGGCGAAGCCGTCGGCCTCGCTGTTCAGCACGATGCGGATGTCGCCCTGTTTCCAGAGATCGACGTCCTTCGAGCGATGCGCGCCGGCGCGCGTGAACCCGAGCGCGCGCAGGAGCCTCTCGAAGCCGGGGCGCTCGGCCTCGGACACCGCGAACTCGATGAACTCGACGGCCTCGACCGGGGCCGGCGGCGGCATCGGCACGGCGCCGGGCACCGGTTTGCCGGTCTGCCGCGCGGTCTCGTCGAGCAGCCAGATCAGCGAGCGATGGCCGTCGAGCGCCACGGAACGCGCCGAGCCGGCCCGGAAGCGGTCGTTGAAGATCTCCAGCGAGAGCACGCCGTCATAGCCGGTCGAGACCAGCGCGCGCATGAAGCCGGATAGGTTGAGGTCGCCCTGTCCCGGCAGGCAGCGCCAGTGCCGGCTCCAGGAGAGCGGATCCATCTGCAGCAGCGGCGCGTCCGCCATCTGCACCATCGCGATCTTGTCGCGCGGGATCGTGCCGATCGCCGCGAGGTCGAGCCCGCGCGCCAGGATATGGAAGGAATCGAGCACGACGCCGACTTCGGGACGGTTGGCGCGGCGCACGATTTCCCAGGCGTCGCGATAGTCGAAGACATGCCGCCCCCAGGCCAGCGCTTCGTAGCCGACGCGCATTCCGCGCCGGCCGGCCCGCTCGCCGAGTTCGATGAAATCGGCAGCGAGACGATCTATTCCCGACAGAGCTTCGGGCGAGACGCTCGAGCAGACGAAAAGCAGGTCCGTTCCAAGTTCCTGCAAAAGATCGAACTTGCGTTCGGCCCGGTCGAAAACGCGCTGGCGACGACCGTCAGGCATGCCCTCGAAATCGCGGAAAGGCTGGCAGGTGACAATGGTCAGGCCGAGATCGCCGCAGATCCGCCGGATCTCGGTCGGGGAGCCGGGGAAGGCGATCAGGTCGTTCTCGAAGATCTCGACGGCCGTAAAACCGGCAGCGGCGATGGCCTCGAGCTTTTCCTGGAGCGTGCCGGAGACGCAGACGGTGGCGATCGATGGAATCACGGGAGTGTCTCCTCTCAAGCCAGTCGCGCGACAGCGCGCAGATCCTCGGCCGTCGTCGTGGGCAGGCCGAAGAATTCCAGATAAGCGGGAATCTGCTCGAAAAGCATATCGGTGCCGACCTGAACCACGCAGCCGCGCGCACGGGCGGCAGCAAGGAACGGCGTGATCTCCTGCGCCATCACCACCTCGCCCACGAGGGCGGAGCCTGGCAGGCGGGCGATATCGACCGGCAGGGGGTCGCCCGGTTTCATGCCGAGCGGCGTCGCGTTGACGACGATGTCGAAGCCATCAGGGTCGTTTGAACCGGTGGAGATGCGCAGGGCAGGGTAGTGCGTTGCGAGCCGGCGGCCCAGCTCCTCCGCGGCAGGCCCCTGCGTATCGAACAGGCCGAGTTCGCCCACGCCGGCCTTTGCAAGCGAGGCGGCGATCGCCGAGCCGACTCCGCCGGCGCCGACCACCAGCGCACGGGCACCTTCCAGCTTGCGGCCCTTGCGCAGAACGCCGCGCACGAAGCCCTCGCCGTCGAACATGTCGCCCGCGAGGCGACCGTCTGCCTCGCGGCGTACCGCGTTGCAGGCGCCGGCGATCGCGGCCGTCGCGGAGAGGCTGTCGACGAGGCTGGTGGTCGTGACCTTGTGCGGCATGGTCACCAGCGCGCCATGGGCATTCGACAGCCGGAAGAACAGCCGGAGAAAATCGGGATACTCCTCGCTGCGGCAGCCCATCGGCACGACGACGGCGTCGATCCCATCCCGCTCGAAATAAGGGTTGTAGATCATCGGCGCCTTGAAGCTCTCGGTCGGAAAGCCGAGATGCCCGATCAGCCGCGTCGTGCCCTTGATCATGCCGAAGCCCTCGCCGGAGTTGGCTCGGCGGCGACTTCGACAGGGCCTCCGGAGCGTGCGGCCTGCTTCACCGCCTCGATCACCGCGAGCGTCGCGAGGCCTTCGCGCCCGGAGACGAGCGGCTCCTCCTCGCCGCGGATCACGGCGCAGAAATGCCGGATCTGGGCCTGCAGCGGGTCTTCCGGAACGAAGGGGATGCGCTCACGCTTCAGGGGTTCCCACCACCCACGCCTGTCGGTGTGGTTCCAGAGTTCGAGCGCCGGGATCGTCAGCGAACCCTGCGTGCCGCCGATCTGGTAGCAGGACTGGTCCTGGCGCGGATAGGCCGGGTTCTCGCCCGTCGTCAGTTCCCAGCTCCACGGAGAAACGACCGTATCGGAGGCGCTGACCGTGCCGAGCGCGCCATTGGCGAAGCGCAGGATCGCGACGGCGGTCTCCTCGGCGGGGTTGCCCCGCACCGCATGCGAGCTCTGGGCCTGCACCCCGACGATCTCGCCGCAGAGATAGCGGAACAGGTCGATATCGTGGATCAGGTTGATGAGGATCGGGCCGGCGCCTTCCTGCCGGCGCCACTCGACTTCGAAATACTCGTCCGGCTTCACCAGCCAGAACTGGCCGGTGAGGGTCAGCACGCGGCCGAGCCTCCCGGCATCGATGGTTTCGCGCGCCTTGCGGATCATCGGGTTGTGCCGCCGGTGGTGGCCGACGAGGAGCGGCACGCCCGCTGCCTCGGCGGCGAGGACCAGCTCGCGCGCGCTGTCGACGCTATCCGCGATCGGCTTCTCGACCAGCATCGGTATGCCGGCGCTCGCCAGCTCCAGGCCGTTGGCGACATGGAGCTGGTTCGGCGTGGCGACGATGACGCCGTCCGGTCTCTCGCCGGCGGGGAGGGCGCCGAACGCCGGATACCAGGCGACGCCGATCTCTTCGGCGAAGGTCTTCCCGGCCGGCGCCGGGTCGATGATCGCCGACAGGAGCGCGCCCTCCTGGGCCCTGACATGGGCGGCGTGGCGCTTGCCGATCAGGCCTGCTCCCATCACCGCGATTTTGACCGGAGCCATCGGATCGATCCTCACGCGGCCTTGTCGTCGATCAGCTTGGCGATGCGGCGCAGCCCGAGCTGGTAGCCCTGCGTGCCGAAGCCGGCGATGACGCCGTCGGAGCGCAGCGAGACATAGGAATGGTGCCGGAAGGCCTCGCGCTTATGCACCTGCGAGATATGGCACTCGATCACCGGGCCTTCGAACGTGTTCAGCGCATCGAGCAGCGCGACCGAGGTATGGGTGAAGGCGGCGGGGTTGATGACGATGCCGGCGCCGTCCTCGCGTGCCTCGTGAATCCAGTCGATCAGCTCGTATTCCCGGTTGGACTGGTGGAAGCGGACCTCCAGCTTCAGCTCCTCCGCCAGCTTGCGGCAGTCGCGCTCGACATCGGCCAGGGTCTCGTGGCCGTAGATATGCGGCTGGCGCTTGCCGAGCAGGTTCAGGTTCGGGCCGTTCAGGACGTAGACGAGGCGGGACATGATCGCGATCCGTTGCAAGGCCGGGGCTGTTCCCCGGCGCAGCTCTTCTAGTGCTTGTGGAGGATTTCGCCGAGGAACTTCCGGGTCCGCTCCTGACGCGGATTGTGGAAGAACTCCTCGGGCGGCGCTTCCTCGACGATGGCGCCGCTGGCCATGAAGATGACGCGGTTCGCGACCTGCCGGGCGAAGCCCATCTCATGGGTGACGCAGATCATGGTCATGCCCTCGTCCGCGAGCGCGATCATGGTGTCGAGCACCTCCTTGACCATCTCGGGGTCGAGCGCCGAGGTCGGCTCGTCGAACAGCATGACCTTCGGCTTCATGCACAGCGCGCGAGCGATCGCGACGCGCTGCTGCTGGCCGCCGGAAAGCTGGGCCGGGTATTTCTCGGCCTGCTCGAGGATCTTGACGCGGCCGAGCAGCTTGCGCGCCGTTGCCTCGGCGTCGGCCTTGCTGACGCCGAGCGACCGCATCGGGGCGAGCATGCAGTTCTGCAGCACGGTCATGTGCGGGAACAGGTTGAAGTGCTGGAAGACCATGCCGACCTCGCGGCGGACCGCGTCGATCGTCCGGGCATCGTCGCCCAGCCTGGTGCCGCCGACCCGGATCTCGCCCTTCTGGTAGCTCTCCAGATGGTTGATGCAGCGGATCAGCGTCGACTTGCCGGAGCCGGAAGGTCCGCAGAGCACGATCCGCTCGCCCTTGCGGACCTCGAGGTTGATGTCGCTCAGGGCCTGGAAGTCGCCATACCATTTCTCGACATGCGTCATGGCGATCATGGCATCGGCCGCAGCGGCGTTCTGGACGGCTGGCTGGGTCATGGTCCTGGCTCCGGTCCCCAAGGCGTTTTCGAGCGACGTGGACGCCGGTTCGCGTGAGGAGAATGCGTTCGAACGGGGCGTTGAAGCTCCTCCGCGATTCAGGAAGCGCGGAGGAGCTCGCGCGCGGTCAGCTCGCGGTGAAGGTGATGCCTTCGAGGCTCTCCGGGAACTTGTGCACCGGCACCTTCATCCACTTGTCGTAGACCTTCTGCAGCTCGCCATTGGCCTTGATCTTGTCGATGAAGGTGTTGATCGCCGCGTTGATCTCCTTCTCGCCGAGACGCGTGCAGGCGCCGTTGTAGAGGTTCTGGAATTCGAGCTTGTTCTCGAACTCGCCGGGGCGGCCCTGCTCGATGCGCTGCATGTAGAAGATGTTGCCGCCGAGCGCCTGGACCTGGCCGGAGACCAGCGCCTGGATCGAAGGCGCGTCGCCGTCATAGCGGCGGATCGTGGTGTTCGCCGGTGCGTTCTTGGTGACCTGCGTGTCCTGCGCCGCGCCCTTGGCGACGCCGATCGTGTAGCGAGCCATATCCTCGTTCGTCTTGATCGAGTCCTTCTTGGGGCCGATCAGCACGATGGTGTTGGCGACATAGGGTTTCGAGAACTGCACGGCCTTGGCGCGTTCCGGCAGCATCGCCATCGTCGCGAACAGCACGTCGACGCGGCCGGTCGTCAGCGCCGGGATGCGGTTGTTGACCTCGAGCGGCACGAACTCGACCTGCACGCCGAGCTCCTTGGCGAAGAGCGTGGCGATGTCGGCGTCGAGCCCGTCCTGCTTGCCGGCGCTGGTGACGAAGCCCCACGGCGGATTGTCGCCCTGGATGCCGACGACGATCTTGCCCTTGGCCTTGATCTCGGCCGGGGTGATCGCCTGCGCCGGGCTGCCGACCAGGGCGGGCAGGGCCAGCGCGGCGGCGCCGGCGATCAACAGGCTGCGGCGGGTGGAATTCATCTTCGTCATGTTTCTCTCCCTCTTGTGATTGGTGGTTGGTTGCGGCGGTGAAGGGGGCTCAGCGCGCGGCGATGGCCATGCGCCTTTCGAGATGCGAGCCGTAGAGCGAGAGCGGCCAGCACAGCAGGAAGTAGAGGATGCCGACGATCCCGAAGACGAGGAGCGGCTGGAAGATCTGGTTGGAGACGATGTTGCCGGCCCGGGTCAGCTCGGTGAAACCGACGATCGCGGCGAGCGAGGTGCCCTTGATCAGCTGGACGAGGAAGCCGACCGTCGCCGGCAGCGAGATGCGGATCGCCTGCGGCAGGATGACGTCCTTCATCCGCGAGACGTAATGCAGGCTCAGCGCCTTGGCGGCCTCGGTTTGGCCTTTCGGCACGGCCTCGATCGAGCCGCGCCAGATCTCGCCGAGATAGGCGCTGGCATGGAGCGTGAAGCCGATCGCGACCGCGACCCAGGCATCGAGCTTCAGCCCGATCAGGGCGAGGCCGTAATAGACGACGAAGAGCTGCATCAGCAGCGGCGTGCCCTGGAACAGGGCGATGTAGCCGGCGGTGAGCCGCTCCAGCAGCGGCCTGCCGGAGGTGCGCATCAGCGCGATGCCAAGGCCGGAAACCGAGCCGCAGACGAAGCCGATCGCCGACAGCGCCACGGTCCATTTCAGGCCGGTGAGGAGGAAGAGGAATTCGTTCCAGCCCATGGCGCCCTCACTTCACCGGATAGCTGAAGTAGCGGGCCGAGATCGCCGAGAAGAAGCGCATCATCACCCAGGAGATGACGAGGTAGAACAGCGTGATCGTGCCGTAGACCTCGAAGGAGCGGAAACTGTCGGACTCGATGCGCTGCGCCACCGAGGTCAGCTCATAGGCGGAGATCGCCGAGGCGACGGAGGTGGTCAGGGTCAGCAGCACGAACTGGCTGGTGAGCGACGGGAAGATCGCCCGCAGTGCCGGCTTCAGCACGATCAGGCGGAAGACCTGGGCGCGGTGAAGGCCGAGCGCGAGACCGGCCTCGATCTGGCCCTTGCCGATCGACTGCACGCCGCCGCGGATGATCTCGATGGCATAGGCGCCGCCATTGATGCCAAGAGCGATGATCGCGGTCGGCGTCGGGTCGAGCCGCAGGCCCGTCAGCGGCAGGGCGAAGTAGATGAAGAAGATCTGGACCAGGAAGGGGGTGTTGCGGATGATCTCGACGAAGGCCCGCACCAGGAAGCGCACCGGCGCGAAGCGGGAATCCCGCAGCACCACGCCGCCGATGCCGATGACGATGGCAAGCGCCATGCCGCTGAGCGCGAGCAGGAAGGTGCCGAGGCAGCCCATCAGCAGGTCGGGCAGCCCATCGATCACGGGCGTGAAGTCGAGCTTGTAGTTCATCGCTCCTCCCAGCGGCCGACCTTCTCAAAGGGGGTCGATCCGGGCCTGTCAGTCTTGGCGGCCCTTCTGGCGAGGGCCTTGTCAGTCCTTCATGCAGCTTGCATGGGGCCGATGGTATGGTAATTGTACCAGTTAGTTCATTTGGTCAAGCGAAATTAACCGCGCCGTCCATTTGAGCGCCTACGAAGGCCGGCAAAACGGCAGGTACGGGCAGAGAATGGGCAAGGTAGCGACCAAACCGCATGCGGCGAGCCGGAAATCGGCCTCCTGGACGCAGGACCCGGAAGGGGTGCGCCGCAGTATCCTGGAGGCTGCGCGGCTGGAGTTCGTCGAGAATGGCCTGAGCGGCGCGCGCGTCGACGAGATCGCCGCCCGAACCGCGACCAGCAAGCGGATGATCTACTATTATTTCGGCGACAAGGAGGGGCTTTACCGCGCCGTCCTCGAGGAGATGTACGAGCGCATCCGCAGCTTCGAACGCGGGCTTGACCTCGCCAGCCTCGACCCGGAGCAGGCGATCGCGCTCCTGACCGGCTTCACCTTCGACTACCACGCCGAGAATCCGGATTTCGTCCGGATGGTGATGATCGAGAACATCCACCACGCCCGGCATCTCGCGACGTCCGACCGGATCTCCACGCTCAATCTCTCGGTGATCGACATGATCCGCGAGGCATATGAGCGTGGCGTCTCGGCCGGGACGTTCCGGCCGGGGATCGAGGCGCTCGACATCCATCTGACGATCAGCGCGCTCGCCTTCTACAACGTCTCGAACCGCGCCAGCATTCGCGAGGTGTTCGGCCACGACATGGGGGCGCCCGAAGCGCTGGTGCGCCGCAGGGCCGCTGCCATCGACACCGTCCTGCACATGTTGCGTCGCTGAAAGCCGCGGCTCGCAACCGATCATCCGGCTTGCGGCGACGAGGGCCATCGTCAGGCGTCCACCAGTCCGGCCATCGCCTGAATCGCGAGCTCGTACCCGGCGGCTCCGAGCCCGATGATGATCCCGGTCGCCGTCCGCGAGACCAGCGAGTTGTGATAGATGCTCTCGCGGGCGTGGACGTTGGAGATGTGCAGCTCGATCTTGGGCCGTTCGAACATCTTCAGCGCATCGAGCAGCGCCACCGAGGTGAAGCTGTAGCCGGCCGGGTTGATGATGATGCCGCAGGCCTCCTGCCGCGCCTGCTGCACGCTCTCGACCAGCTCGCCTTCGTAGTTCGTCTGGCGAAAGTCGACGGCGAAGCCGAGCGCCATCGCTTTCGCTGCGCAACGCTCGCCGATCTCGGCCAGCGTCGTGCTGCCATAGATCGCCGGTTCGCGTTGCCCGAGAAGGTTCAGGTTGGGGCCATTCAGGATGTAGATGCAGCCGCGTGCGGCCGCCGGATTCCCGCTTGCCGACATG
>NZ_JBIWYK010000017.1:0-16205 GCF_044752385.1 Allobosea sp. CER48
GTAACGCGTTTTCGTGAGGGGCGAGGGCCCTTCGGGCCTTCGCCTTTACACGTCACGGAGAGAACAAGACCATGAACGGTCAGAACATTCGGATCCGCCTCAAGGCGTTCGATCACCGTATCCTCGACGCTTCGACGCGCGAGATCGTGTCGACCGCGAAGCGGACGGGCGCCCAGGTCCGCGGACCGATTCCGCTGCCCACGCTCATCGAGAAGTTCACCGTCAACCGCTCGCCCCACATCGACAAGAAGTCGCGCGAGCAGTTCGAGATGCGGACCCACAAGCGGGTCCTCGATATTGTCGATCCGACTCCCCAGACGGTCGACGCCCTCATGAAGCTCGATCTCGCCGCCGGCGTCGACGTCGAAATCAAGCTCTGATCCGATTGTACGGGTCCTCTGTTTCCGGGTTCCCCCGGATGGACATGACCCCAGAAGAAGGTAGACACCGATGCGTTCCGGTGTGATTGCACAGAAAGTCGGGATGACCCGCGTCTTCACGGACGCCGGCGAGCATATCCCGGTCACCGTGCTGAAGCTCGACAACTGCCAGGTCGTCGCGCATCGCACGAAAGAGAAGAACGGCTATGTGGCCGTGCAGCTGGGCTCCGGCGCGGCGAAGGTGAAGAATGTCTCGAAGGCTGAGCGCGGTCACTTCGCGGTCGCCAAGGTCGAGCCGAAGCGCAAGGTGGTCGAGTTCCGCGTCAGCGATGACGCGCTGATCCCCGTCGGCGCCGAGCTGACCGCGGACCACTTCGTCGTCGGCCAGTTCGTCGACGTCTCCGGCACCACCACCGGCAAGGGCTTCGCCGGCGGCATGAAGCGCTGGAACTTCGGCGGTCTGCGCGCCACCCACGGCGTCTCGGTCTCGCACCGTTCGATCGGTTCGACCGGTGGCCGCCAGGACCCGGGCAAGACCTTCAAGAACAAGAAGATGCCGGGCCATCTCGGTGCCGAGCGCGTGACCACGCAGAACCTGCGCGTCGTCCAGACGGATGTCGAGCGCGGCCTGATCCTCGTCGAGGGCGCCGTTCCGGGCGTCGCCGGCGGCTGGATCCATGTCCGTGACGCCGTGAAGCGCGCCCTGCCGAAGGATGCGCCGCTGCCGGGCAAGTTCAAGGTTGCCGGCGAGGGCAAGGCGGAAGAGGCTCCTGCGGCCCAGGCTGAGGAGAACGCGTGATGAAATTCGATATCACCACTCTCGAGGGCAAGTCGGCCGGTTCGGTCGAGCTGTCGGATGCGGTGTTCGGCCTCGAGCCGCGCGCCGACCTCCTCGCCCGCATGGTTCGCTATCAGCTCGCCAAGCGCCGCGCCGGGACACACAAGTCCAAGGGCCGCTCGGAAGTCGATCGCACCCGCAAGAAGATCTACAAGCAGAAGGGCACCGGCGGCGCTCGCCACGGCGCGGCTTCGGCTCCGCAGTTCCGCGGCGGTGGCAAGGCCTTCGGCCCGGTCGTGCGTGACCACGCTCACGACCTTCCGAAGAAGGTGCGCGCCCTCGCTCTGCGCCATGCGCTCTCGGCCAAGGCGAAGGATGCCGGCATCATCGTGATCGACGATGCCAAGCTCGCCGAGCCGAAGACCAAGGTGCTGCTGGGCCACTTCGGCAAGCTCGACCTGTCGAGCGCGCTGATCATCGGCGGCGCCGAGATCGATGCGAACTTCGGCCTGGCCGCTCGTTCGATCCCGAATGTCGACGTGCTGCCGGTTCAGGGCATCAACGTCTATGACATCCTGCGTCGTGACAAGCTCGTCCTGACGCGCGCCGCTGTCGATGCGCTGGAGGCGCGCTTCAAATGAGCCAGTCCGCCAAGAACATGGACCCGCGCCACTACGATGTGATCGTGGCGCCGGTCATCACCGAGAAGGCGACGATGCTCTCCGAGCACAACAAGGTCGTCTTCAAGGTTGCCCGCACCGCGACCAAGCCGCAGATCAAGGCGGCGATCGAGAAGCTCTTCGACGTCAAGGTCAAGAGCGTCAACACGATCGTCACCGAAGGCAAGGTCAAGGTCTTCCGTGGCCGCCTCGGCCAGCGCTCGGACGTCAAGAAGGCCGTTGTGACCCTCGAAGAGGGCCACTCGATCGACGTGACCACGGGCCTCTGAGGGAAGGATCGCCATCATGGCTTTGAAACACTTCAAGCCGATCACGCCGAGCCTTCGCCAGCTCGTGATCGTCGACCGCAGCGAGCTCTACAAGGGCAAGCCGGTCAAGGTGCTGACCGAGGGCAAGAGCTCTTCGGGCGGCCGCAACAACCTCGGCCGCATCACCGTCCGCTTCCGCGGCGGTGGCCACAAGCGCACCCTGCGCCTGATCGACTTCAAGCGCCGCGGCAAGGCCGGTATCCCGGCTACCGTCGAGCGTCTCGAGTATGATCCGAACCGCACGGCCTTCATCGCCCTGATCAAGTATCAGGACGGCGAGCAGGCCTACATCCTGGCGCCGCAGCGCCTGGCGGTCGGCGACACGGTGGTGGCCGGCGACACGGTCGACGTGAAGCCCGGCAACGCTGCCCCGATGGGTGCGCTGCCGATCGGCACGATCGTCCACAATGTCGAGCTCAAGATCGGCAAGGGTGGCGCTCTGGCCCGTTCGGCCGGCAACTACGCCCAGATCGTCGGTCGCGACCAGGGCTATGTCATCGTCCGTCTGAACTCCGGCGAGCAGCGCCTGATCTCGGGCCTGTGCTACGCCACCGTCGGCGCCGTCTCGAACCCGGATCACATGAACCGGAACGACGGCAAGGCTGGTCGCTCGCGCTGGCTCGGCCGCCGTCCGCATAACCGCGGCGTCTCGATGAACCCGGTCGACCATCCGCACGGCGGTGGTGAAGGCCGCACCTCGGGCGGCCGTCACCCGGTCACGCCCTGGGGTCTGCCGACCAAGGGCAAGAAGACCCGCTCGAACAAGCGGACCGATACGTTCATCGTGTCGAGCCGTCACGCCCGCAAGAAGAAGAACTGAGGTCCGTCATGGCGCGTTCGCTTTGGAAAGGTCCGTTCGTAGACGGATACCTCCTGAAGAAGGCCGAGGTCGCCAGGACCTCGGGCCGTAATGAAGTCATCAAGATCTGGAGCCGTCGCTCCACGATCCTGCCGCAGTTCGTCGGTCTGACGTTCGGCGTGTACAACGGACAGAAGCACGTGCCGGTGGCCGTGTCCGAGGAAATGGTGGGTCACAAGTTCGGCGAGTTCTCGCCGACCCGCACCTTCCACGGCCACGCTGCCGACAAGAAGGCGAAGAGGAAGTAAGCCATGGGTAAAGCATCCGCCCCCCGTGCGCTGCCCGAGAACGAAGCCACTGCGATTGCCCGCAACCTTCGCGTCTCGCCGCAGAAGCTGAACCTCGTCGCTCAGCTGATCCGCGGCAAGAAGGTCTCGACGGCGCTCGCCGATCTCGAGTTCTCGCGCAAGCGCATCGCGAACGATGTTCGCAAGTGCCTGCAGAGCGCGATCGCCAACGCCGAGAACAACCATGATCTCGACGTCGACGATCTCGTCGTCGCCAAGGCCTTCGTCGGCAAGGCGCTCGTGATGAAGCGCTTCCACGCCCGCGCCCGCGGCCGTGGCGCCCGTATCATGAAGCCGTTCTCGAACATCACGATCGTGGTGCGCGAGCAGGCTGCGCAGGCCTGAGGAGAGAACGATGGGTCAGAAAATCAATCCGATCGGCCTGCGCCTCGGCATCAACCGCACTTGGGACTCGCGTTGGTTCGCCAACAAGGGCGAGTACGGCAAGCTGCTGCATGAGGACATGGCCATCCGCGCCGCCCTCATGAAGCTGCTGAAGCAGGCCGCGGTCTCGAAGATCATCATCGAGCGTCCGCACAAGAAGTGCCGCGTCACCATCCACTCGGCTCGCCCGGGCGTGGTGATCGGCAAGAAGGGTGCCGACATCGAGAAGCTCCGCAAGGAAGTCTCGAAGCTCACCAAGGCCGACGTCACGATCAACATCGTCGAGGTGCGCAAGCCGGAGATCGACGCGACGCTCGTCGCCGACTCGATCGCGCAGCAGCTCGAGCGCCGTGTCGCCTTCCGTCGCGCCATGAAGCGCGCCGTGCAGTCGGCCATGCGTCTCGGTGCCGAGGGCATCCGCATCAACTGCTCGGGCCGCCTCGGTGGCGCCGAGATCGCCCGCCTCGAATGGTACCGTGAGGGCCGCGTGCCGCTGCATACGCTGCGCGCCGACGTCGATTACGGCGTCGCCACCGCCTTCACGACCTACGGGACGTGCGGCATCAAGGTCTGGATCTTCAAGGGCGAGATCCTGGAACATGACCCGATGGCCCAGGACAAGCGCCTTTCCGACGAGGGCGGCCGTTCCGGCGGTCGTGACCGTGATCACCGCGATCGCGATCGTCGCGAGCAGGCTGCGTAAGGCTGATCGAGAAGAGCCATGCTGCAACCAAAACGCACTAAGTTCCGCAAGCAGTTCAAGGGGCGCATCTCCGGCGTCGCCAAGGGCGGCACGGACCTCAACTTCGGCCAGTTCGGCCTGAAGGCTCAGGAGCCCGAGCGTGTCACCGCCCGGCAGATCGAGGCGGCTCGCCGCGCGATCACCCGCGCGATGAAGCGCGTCGGCCGCGTCTGGATCCGCGTGTTCCCCGACGTGCCGGTCTCCAAGAAGCCGACCGAAGTCCGCATGGGTAAGGGCAAGGGTTCGCCCGAGTTCTGGGCGGCCAAGGTCAAGCCGGGCCGGATCATGTTCGAGCTCGACGGCGTGTCCGAGGAGATCGCCCGCGAGGCGCTCCGTCTTGGCGCCGCCAAGCTGCCGATCAAGACCCGCTTCATCCAGCGCATCGCCGAGTAAGGGAGGGCGACATGAAAAGCACACAGCGTCTTTCCGACCTGAAGTCGATGAGCACGGATCAGCTCCAGGACGAGCTGCTCAAGCTGAAGAAGGAGCAGTTCAACCTGCGCTTCCAGCGGGCCACCGGCCAGCTGGAGAACACCGCGCGCGTCACCGAACTGCGCAAGGATATCGCCCGCATCAAGACGCTGCAGCGGTCCAAGGCCGTTGCGGCCAGCGCGTGAGGAGAGAATAATGCCTAAGCGCGTGCTCCAGGGCGTCGTCGTCAGCGACAAGCAGAACAAAACTGTTGTGGTCAAGGTCGAGCGGCGTTATACGCACCCGCTCCTCAAGAAGACGGTTCGCCGTACGAAGAACTATCACGCCCATGACGAGGCGGGTTCGTTCAAGGTTGGCGATACGGTCTGGATCGAGGAGTCCAAGCCGATTTCCAAGCTGAAAAGCTGGGTTGTGCTCGAGGACGCCCCCAAGGCGTGATGCGAGACGGCTTTGCCCGGCCCCGAATCAGGGGCGGGCAGGGCGCCTGAAGGAAGCCGGACATGTTTCTCCGCAAGGGTGGAAACCACTTTTGCGGATCATGTTTTGTTTTGAGGCCAGGGGGCGATCGACCCCCGTCAGTCGTAGTCCCGGCCAGCGCTGAGGCCGTCCGGGAAACCGCCTGATACACAGATTGGAAGGATCAAGGCCATGATCCAGGTGCAGACGAATCTCGACGTCGCCGACAATTCCGGCGCGCGTCGCGTGATGTGCATCAAGGTTCTCGGCGGGTCGAAGCGGAAGTACGCTGGTGTCGGTGACATCATCGTCGTTTCGATCAAGGAAGCCATCCCGCGCGGTCGCGTGAAGAAGGGCGACGTCATGAAGGCGGTCGTCGTTCGCACCGCCAAGGACGTCAAGCGCGCCGACGGTTCGGTGATCCGCTTCGACCGCAATGCGGCCGTGCTGATCAACAACCAGAAGGAGCCGGTTGGCACGCGTATCTTCGGACCGGTTCCGCGCGAGCTGCGCGCCAAGAACCATATGAAGATCATCTCGCTGGCGCCGGAGGTGCTGTGATGGCTGCGAAGATCAAGAAGGGCGACAAGGTCGTCGTGCTCGCTGGCCGCGACAAGGGCAAGTCGGGCGAAGTGCTGCAGGTCCTGCCGAAGGACGCCCGCGCCGTCGTGCGTGGTGTCAACCTCGTCAAGCGCCACACCAAGCAGTCGCAGACGTCGGAGGGCGGCATCATCTCGAAAGAGGCCACCATCGACCTGTCGAACATCGCCGTGGCCGATCCGAAGGATGGCAAGCCGACCCGCGTTGGTTTCAAGGTGCTCGATGACGGCCGCAAGGTTCGTTTCGCCAAGCGTTCGGGGGATCTGATCGATGGCTGAGGCTCAGCAGGCGGCGCTTTCGCCGCGCATGAAGAAGCATTACGAGGACGTCGTTCGTCCCGCGATGATCGCCGAATTCGGCTACAAGAACGTCATGGAAGTGCCGGCGATCGAGAAGATCGTCATCAACATGGGCGTTGGTGAAGCGACTGCCGACCGCAAGAAGGTCGACAACGCCGCCGGCGACCTCGCCATGATCGCTGGCCAGAAGCCGGTCATCACCAAGTCCCGCCTCGCCATCGCCGGCTTCAAGCTGCGTGAGAACATGGCGGTTGGCTGCAAGGTCACGCTGCGCAAGACCAAGATGTTCGAGTTCGTCGACCGGCTCGTCACCATCGCCTTGCCGCGTGTTCGCGACTTCCGGGGCCTCAACCCCAAGTCGTTCGACGGGCGCGGCAATTTCGCGCTCGGGATCAAGGAGCACATCGTGTTCCCCGAGATCAACTACGACAAGGTCGACCAGGTCTGGGGCATGGACGTGATCGTCTGCACGACTGCGAAGTCGGACGACGAAGCGCGCGCTCTGCTCAAGCACTTCAACTTCCCGTTCCGGCAGTGAACCTAAGCGTTCATACGCGGAAACCAGGAGAGATCGATGGCTAAGAAAAGCTCCGTCGAGACCAACGAGCGCCGCAGGAAGCTGGTGAAGAAATTCGCCGGCCGCCGGGCCCGTCTGCTCGCAATCGCCAATGATGACAACCAGCCCATGGACGAGCGCTTCCTTGCTCGCCTCAAGCTGGCCGAACTGCCGCGCAACTCGGCTAAGAACCGCATCCGCAATCGTTGCGAGGTGACGGGCCGTCCGCGCGCTTTCTATCGCAAGCTCAAGATGTCGCGTGTCGCGCTGCGTGAGCTCGGCAACAAGGGGCTGGTTCCCGGCCTCGTGAAGTCGAGCTGGTAAGGAGGACTGGACAATGGCGATCATTGATCCGCTCGGCGATATGCTGACCCGCATCCGCAATGCGCAGCTGCGTCGCAAATCCCGCGTTTCCACCCCCGGCTCGAAGCTGCGCGCCCGCGTGCTCGACGTGCTCCAGTCCGAGGGTTACATCCGCGGCTACAGCCAGACCGAGTTCGGCAACGGCCGGACGGAGTTCGACATCGAGCTGAAGTATCACGAGGGCCAGCCGGTCATCCGGTCGATCTCGCGTGTTTCGAAGCCCGGCCGCCGCGTCTACTCGTCGGTCGAGACCATGCCGCGCGTGGCCGATGGCCTTGGCGTGACGATCGTCTCGACGCCGCGTGGCGTGATGGCCGATCATGTGGCCCGCGAGCAGAACGTGGGCGGCGAAGTGCTCTGCAAGGTCTTCTGACCTTACAGGCGCCCCGCTCATTTTCAGGAGAAATCCAAATGTCTCGTATCGGTAAGAAGCCGGTTTCGGTTCCCGCGGGCGTCACTGCCTCGGTCACCGGCCAGCTCGTCAAGATCAAGGGCTCGAAGGGCGAGCTCTCCTTCGAGGTGCCCGAGGACGTCTCGGTCGCCATGGAGGACGGCGCGATCGCGGTGCAGCCGCGTTCGCAGTCGAAGCGCGCCCGCGCGCTCTGGGGCACCTCGCGTGCCCGCATCAACAATCTCGTGATCGGCACCACCGCCGGCTTCGAGAAGCGCCTCGAGATCAACGGCGTCGGCTACAAGGCCGCGGTCGCTGGCAAGGTGCTGAAGCTGTCGCTCGGCTACAGCCACGATATCGACTACGAAATCCCGGCTGGAGTCGCGATCGTGACGCCGAAGCCGACGGAAATCGTCGTCAGCGGCATCGACAAGCAGATCGTCGGCCAGACCGCCGCGGAGATCCGCGACTATCGTGGCCCCGAGCCCTACAAGGGCAAGGGCGTCAAGTACGCCGGCGAGTTCATCTTCCGCAAGGAAGGCAAGAAGAAGTAAGGACGCCAGCCATGAGCAAGCAGAACGATTTGACTGCGCGCCGCAAGGCCCGCGTCCGCCGCGCGATCAAGGCGGTCGCCAATGGCCGCCCGCGCCTCTCGGTGCATCGCACCGGCAAGCAGATCTACGCCCAGGTCATCGACGACGTGAAGGGGGTCACCCTCGCTTCGGCCTCGTCGCTCGACAAGGACGTGCGCGCCCAGATCAAGTCCGGCGCCAATGTCGAGGCGGCCGGCCAGATCGGCAAGATCGTCGCCGAGCGCGCGGTCAAGGCCGGCGTGACGGAAGTGGTCTTCGACCGCGGCCCGTACATGTACCACGGCCGCGTCAAGGCGCTGGCCGATGCGGCCCGCGAAGGCGGCCTCAGCTTCTGAGGTTTTCGGGTTTCGCCCGCCTGGCGTTCATGCGCCGGGTGGGCGGTATCCGTTTACAGGCTTCCCCGCGCAATGAGGCACGGGGTTAGGCTCGAGCGAGCGGCGGGGCTTCGATCCTCGTCCGCGCAAGTAAGAGGACAGACACATGGCTAGAGAGCCGCGTGAGCGTCGGGATAGCGAAGAGCGCGATTCCGAATTCGTGGACAAGCTCGTCCACATCAACCGCGTCGCCAAGGTGGTGAAGGGTGGTCGTCGCTTCGGCTTCGCCGCGCTCGTGGTCGTCGGCGACCAGAAGGGCCGCGTCGGCTTCGGCCACGGCAAGGCTCGTGAAGTTCCCGAGGCGATCCGCAAGGCGACTGAAGCCGCCAAGCGTGGCCTCGTCCGTATCCCGCTGCGCGAGGGCCGCACCCTCCATCACGACGTTCAGGGCCGTCACGGCGCTGGCAAGGTCGTGCTGCGCGCGGCTCCGGCTGGTACCGGCATCATCGCCGGCGGCCCGATGCGCGCCGTCTTCGAGGCGGTCGGCATGCAGGACGTCGTGTCGAAGTCGCTCGGCTCCTCCAACCCGTACAACCTCGTGCGCGCCACGTTCGACGCGCTGAAGAACGAGGACAGCCCGCGCTCGGTCGCGGCTCGTCGCTCGCTCAAGGTTTCGGCCCTGCAGACCCGTCGCCGCGATGCCGGCACGGATGCGGCCGCGGAAGCGTGAGGAGGGATTCATGGCAAAGGCTGAGAAGACCCTTACCATCGAGCAGATCGGTTCGCCGATCCGTCGCGAGGCCGCCCAGCGCCAGACCCTGATCGGTCTCGGCCTGAACAAGATCCGCCGCCGCTCGACCCTCCAGGACACCCCCGCGGTGCGTGGCATGGTCGAGAAGGTCAAGCACCTCGTGCGCGTCGTCGACGCGAACTGAGGAGGGCGACACATGAAACTCAACGATATTCGTGACAACGAAGGCGCTCTCAAGCAGCGCATCCGCGTCGGCCGTGGTATCGGCTCGGGCAAGGGCAAGACCGGTGGCCGTGGCGTCAAGGGTCAGACCTCGCGCGCCGGCGTCGCCATCAAGGGCTTCGAAGGCGGCCAGATGCCGCTGTATCGTCGCCTGCCGAAGCGCGGCTTCAACAACCTGTTCGCCAAGGATCTGAACGAGGTGAACCTCGGTCGCATCCAGCAGGCCGTGGAAGCCGGCAAGCTCGACGCCAAGGGCGCGGTGACCATCGAGGCGCTCGTCGCCGCCGGTGTCATCACCCGCCAGGCCAAGGACGGCGTGAAGATCCTCGGCCAGGGCGAGCTCAAGACCAAGCTCTCCTTCGAGGTGGCTGGCGCGTCCAAGTCGGCCGTCGCCGCGATCGAAAAGGCCGGCGGCACGGTCAAGATTCTGGCTGCCGCTTCACAGGCGTGATCCCAGCGCCTACATGACGTTTGCGAACGGCGGCCGGGCCTGCGCCCAGGCCGCCGTTCGACTGTTTGAAGCAGGGCACGAGACCCGAAGTCGCACCGCAGGCGTGACCGGGATGTGCTTCAATGACTGACTTGAGACCCAAGGACCGGACGCATGGCATCGGCGGCTGAACAGCTTGCGGCAAACCTCAATTTCGGGGCCTTCGCCAAGGCGGACGAACTCAAGAAGCGAATCTGGTTCACGCTGGGCGCGCTGATCGTCTACCGGCTGGGCACCTATATCCCGCTGCCGGGCATGAACCCCGATGCGGTCGCCGATCTCTTCCGCCAGTCGCAGAGCGGCGTGCTCGGCATGTTCAACATGTTCTCGGGCGGCGCCGTCGGCCGTCTCGCCATCTTCGCTCTGGCGATCATGCCGTACATCTCGGCGTCGATCATCGTGCAGCTTCTCTCCAGCGTCATCCCGAGCTTCGAGGCGCTGAAGAAGGAAGGCGAGCAGGGGCGCAAGACCCTCAACCAGTACACCCGCTACCTGACGCTCGTGCTGGCCGTGTTCCAGGCCTATGCGATCGGCGTGGGCCTTCAGGGTTCGGGTAACCTCGTGCTCGAGCCCGGGCCGTTCTTCCTGCTCTCGACGACGATCACCCTCGTCGGTGGCACGATGTTCCTGCTCTGGCTGGGCGAGCAGATCACCAGCCGCGGCATCGGCAACGGCACCTCGATGATCATCTTCGCGGGCATCATCGCCGAATTCCCGTCGCAGCTCGCCCAGACCCTCGAGCTCGGCCGTCAGGGCGCGATCTCCACCGGCCTGCTGCTCGGCATCCTGGTGATGGCCGTCTGCGTCATCGCCTTCTGCGTGTTCATGGAGCGCGCGCAGCGCCGCCTGCTGATCAACTACCCGAAGCGCCAGGTCGGCAACCGCATGTACGAGGGGCAGACCTCGTTCCTGCCGCTGAAGCTGAACACCGCCGGCGTCATCCCGCCGATCTTCGCCTCGTCGTTGTTGCTGCTGCCGACGACGATCGCAAGCTTCTCGCAGGCCTCGGGCGGCACGGGCATCCTGTCGATCATCTCGACCTATCTCGCCCATGGCCGGCCGCTGTTCATGGTCCTTTATGCGGCGCTGATCATCTTCTTCTGCTTCTTCTACACCGCCATCGTGTTCAACCCGGTCGAGACGGCGGACAATCTCAAGAAGCATGGCGGCTTCATGCCGGGCATCCGTCCGGGCGAGCGGACCGCAGAGCATATCGATCGTATCCTGACGCGCATCACCGTTCTGGGCGCAGGTTATTTGACGATTGTCTGCCTTATCCCTGAGTTCATGATCACCTATGCTCAGATCCCGATCATCCTTCTGGGCGGCACGTCGCTGCTCATCGTGGTGACGACGACGATGGACACCGTGGCGCAGATCCACGGGCACCTGCTGGCCCATCAGTACGAAGGGCTGGTCAAGAAGGCCAAACTGCGAGGAGCGAGGCGCTAAGATGCGGTTGATTTTCCTGGGGCCGCCGGGGGCGGGCAAGGGCACTCAGGCGGCGCGCATCGTCGCGAAGCACGGCATTCCTCAACTGTCGACCGGCGACATGCTGCGTGCAGCGGTCGCCGCCGGCACCCCGATCGGCCAGAAGGCCAAGGCGGTGATGGACGCCGGCGGTCTGGTCTCCGACGACATCGTCATCGGCATCGTCGCCGACCGTATCGAGGAGCAGGACGCGAAGAAGGGCTTCATCCTCGACGGCTTCCCGCGCACGCTCGCGCAGGCCGAGGCTCTCGACAGGATGCTCGAAGGCAAGGGGCTGAAGCTCGACGCCGTGCTCGAACTCAAGGTCGACCAGACCAAGCTCGTGGACCGCATCGTCCGCCGCGCCGAGGAGGCGAAGGCGGCCGGTCAGCCGGTGCGCAAGGACGATGATCCGGAGGTCTTCAAGACCCGGCTCGAGGCCTATAACCGCGATACCGCGGTGGTCGCACCCTATTACGAGAAGCGTGGCCAGCTGACGGCGATCGATGGCATGCAGCCGATCGACGGCGTCTCGGAGGCGATCGCGAATGCGCTTTCGGTGGCGGCGCAGGGCTGACCGACCCGGCCGCGGAGCAAGATTGAACCCGGGCAGGCCGAGCGGCCAGTCCGGGTTCTGCGTTTGTGGTGCGCTTTTGCGCGCTCGCCTGTGTCTTTTCTCGGCCTGTCCGTGCGTTGACAGGCAGGGCTGCGCCCGATGTGCTGGGCTCAAGCCGCAGCAAGCGTTGTGAAACGCCCGTCGACCGGGAGCGAAGCGGCTTTCCGGTCGGGAGCAGACAGGGAGCAGGCGCATGACGAGATGGAGTGCATTGCTGGTCGCGAGTACGCTGGCGCTTATGCCGGCGGCTGCTCGGGCGCAGGAGGCGGTGAAGATCGGCATCCTCAACGACCAGTCGGGCAATTATGCCGAATTCGGCGGCCTGGGCTCGGTCGAGGCCGCGAAGATGGCGATCGAGGATTTCGGCGGGTCCGTGCTCGGCAAGCCGATCGAGATCGTCGCCGGCGACCACCAGAACAAGCCGGACATCGCCGTCGGCCTGGCGCGGCGCTGGTACGACGTCGACGGCGTGACCGCCATCGCCGACCTGACCAACTCAGCGGTCGCGCTGGGCGTGGCCGGCATCGCCAAGGAGAAGCAGAAGATCGCGCTCTACAACGGGCCGGCGACGACGCGGCTGTTCAACGAGGATTGCTCGCCGACCGGCTTCATGTGGACCTTCGATACCGCGACGTCGGCGAAAGGCACGGCGCTGTCGGTCCTGCGCGAGGGCGGCAACAGCTGGTACATCATCGCGGCCGACTATGCCTTCGGCCACCAGCTCACCGCTGATATCGAGGCGATCGTCGCCGCCAATGGCGGCAAGACGCTCGGCACGGTGCGCGCGCCGCTGTCGACGCCTGACTTCTCGTCCTTCCTGCTGCAGGCGCAGGCGTCCAAGGCGAAGATCGTTGCCTTCGCCAATGCCGGCACCGACACGATCAACTCGATCAAGCAGGCTGGCGAATTCGGCCTGGTCGATGGCGGGCAGAAGCTTGCCGCGATGGTCGTGGTGCTGAGTGACGTCCATGGCCTCGGGCTCGACAAGGCGAAGGGGCTGATCACGACGACCGCCTACTACCATGATGCCGACAAGCCGAGCCGGGCCTTCGCCGATCGCTACATGGCCCGGACGAAGAAGATGCCCGGCATGATCCAGGCCAGCGTCTATTCCTCGGTGCTGCACTATCTCAAGGCCGTCAAGGCGGCGGGCACCGCCGCCGGCCCGGCTGTGGCGGCCAAGATGAGGGAGCTTCCCGTCGACGACTTCTACGCGCCCGGCGCGAAGATTCGCGACGACGGCCGGCTGATGAACGACATGCTGCTGGTCGAGGCGAAGGCGCCGGCGGATTCGAAGGCGCCCTGGGACTACTTCAAGGTTGTCCGCAAGATCCCGGCGGCCGAGATCATCGCCCCGCTCTCGGAGAGCAAGTGCAACCTGGTGAAGAAGTAGGGCAGGGCAGCGCAGGGCCGGCGAGGACAGGTCACCGCCGGCCTTGGCATGTTTCTTGGTTGCGATGGGTTGACTCGGGGCGGACAAGCCGTTAACGACCCGCCATCCGGTTTCATGGGAGCGATGCCGTTGCCTTCGAGAGGAGGGACGACGTCGCGTTACCGCGTGGAGCCGTTCAACCTCCTGCATGAGCCGGCCTCCACCGGACGCAGGATTTTTCCCACCGCCGGAGTGCCATCGGGCGCCTCGGCCGACATGGAGAGAAGACCATGGCTCGTATCGCGGGCGTCAACATTCCCACCGGCAAGCGCGTCGTCATCGGCTTGCAGTACATTCATGGCATTGGCGCGGCCAAGGCCAAGGAAATCTGCGAGAAGGTCGGCATCGCCGACGAGCGCCGCGTCAACCAGCTGACGGACGCCGAAGTCCTGCAGATCCGCGAGACCATCGACCGCGACTACCTCGTCGAGGGCGATCTCCGTCGCGAAGTCACGATGAACATCAAGCGCCTGATGGACCTCGGCTGCTATCGCGGCCTGCGTCATCGCCGCTCGCTGCCGGTCCGCGGCCAGCGCACGCACACCAACGCCCGCACCCGCAAGGGCAAGGCGAAGCCGATCGCCGGCAAGAAGAAGTAAGTTTCGGCGGGCCGGTCATCCGGCCCGCTGTCTATGCGTCGGCTGGCCTCCAGGTCAGTCGACATCCCCAGCGCCTGGAATGACGGGCGCGCCTGAAGGATGGAAGAAAGAGAATCATGGCCAAGGAAGCCACCCGCGTCCGTCGTCGCGAACGCAAGAACATCGTCTCCGGCGTCGCGCATGTGAACGCCTCGTTCAACAACACCATGATCACCATCACCGACGCCCAGGGCAACACGATCTCGTGGTCCTCGGCCGGCACGATGGGCTTCAAGGGCTCGCGCAAGTCGACCCCGTACGCCGCGCAGGTTGCGGCTGAGGATGCCGCCCGCAAGGCTGCCGAGCACGGCATGCGCACCCTCGAGGTCGAGGTGACGGGTCCGGGTTCGGGCCGCGAGTCGGCGCTGCGCGCGCTGCAGGCCGCGGGCTTCACGGTGACCTCGATCCGCGACGTCACGCCGATCCCGCACAATGGCTGCCGTCCGCGCAAGCGCCGTCGCGTCTGACGCCTGACTTAGCCAAAAGGCGCCCGCAGGGGCGGGCGCCTGTCCGGGGCGGCGTCAGTCGCCAGATGAATTCAGCACCAGGAGTGCGGTCGTGATCAGCAAGAACTGGCAGGATCTTTCCAAGCCGAACAAGCTCGAAGTCAAGGTCGGAGACGACCCGAAGCGTCTGGCCACCGTGATCGCGCGTCCGCTCGAGCGCGGCTTCGGCATGACGCTCGGCAATGCGCTCCGTCGCGTGCTCCTTTCGTCGCTCCAGGGCGCGGCCGTCACCGCCGTCCAGATCGACGGCGTGCTGCACGAGTTCTCCTCGATCCCGGGCGTCCGTGAGGACGTCACCGACATCGTCCTCAACATCAAGGCCATCGCGGTCAAGATGCAGGGCGAAGGTCCGAAGCGCATGACCCTGCGCAAGTCCGGCCCGGGCACCGTCACCGCCGGCGACATCAACACCATCGGCGACGTCTCGATCCTGAACCCCGAGCTGGTGCTCTGCACGCTCGACGACGGGGCCGAGATCCGCATGGAGTTCACGGTCAATACCGGCAAGGGCTATGTCCCGGCCGAGCAGAACCGTCCCGAGGACGCTCCGATCGGCCTGATCCCGGTCGACAGTCTGTACTCGCCGGTCAAGAAGGTTTCCTACCGGGTCGAGAACACCCGCGAGGGCCAGAACCTCGACAAGGACGCCCTGACGCTCGCGATCGAGACCAACGGCTCGGTCTCGCCCGAGGACGCGCTGGCGCTCGCCGCGCGCATCCTGCAGGACCAGCTCGCTGTGTTCATCACCTTCGAGGAGCCGCGCAAGGAAGAGGCCGTCTCGACGGCACCGCAGCTGCCCTTCAACCCGGCGCTGCTCAAGAAGGTCGACGAGCTCGAGCTCTCGGTCCGCTCGGCCAACTGCCTCAAGAACGACAACATCGTCTATATCGGCGACCTCATCCAGAAGTCCGAAGGCGAGATGCTCCGCACTCCGAACTTCGGCCGCAAGTCGCTGAACGAGATCAAGGAAGTGCTCGCCACCATGGGCCTGCACCTGGGCATGGACGTCCAGGGCTGGCCGCCGGAGAACATCGAAGAGCTGGCCAAGCGCTTCGAGGAGCACTACTGAGCTTCAACGGCGCGGGAGGGATCCCGCGCCGACCCCGCCCGGCTGACTCCAGCCGGAGCATAACGAACGGCCGTACCGTGGCACGGCGGCCGTAAGCAACGAAGGAGCCAAACAATGCGTCACGGTTTCCGCGGTCGTCGTTTCAACCGCTCGGCCGAGCATCGCCAGGCGATGTTCGCCAACATGGCCCAGGCCCTGATCAAGCACGAGCAGATCACCACCACCCTGCCGAAGGCCAAGGACCTGCGCCCGGTCGTCGAGAAGCTCGTCACCCTGGGCAAGCGCGGCGATCTGCACGCCCGCCGTCAGGCGATCGCTCAGATCAAGGATGTCGAGCTCGTCGGCAAGCTCTTCGCGGTCCTCGGCCCGCGCTACAAGGAGCGCAACGGCGGCTACCTCCGCATCATGAAGGCGGGCTTCCGCTTCGGCGACAACGCTCCGATGGCGATCATCGAGTTCGTCGATCGCGACGTCGATGCCAAGGGCAAGGATTCCGGCCCGGTGTTCACGGCGGAAGACGAGGCGGCCTGATCGGCCTTCTCTCGAACGGATCTGGAAAGGGCGGCCTCCGGGCCGCCCTTTCTGTTTT
>NZ_JBIWYK010000018.1:0-16124 GCF_044752385.1 Allobosea sp. CER48
ACGTCAGTAGACGAGCATTTCCACCGCTATCCATGCCACTACGGCTAGCATCAACCCGCCGATCAGGACCATCAGCACCGGGCGGCCCAGGAAGCCCTGCCGCGCCTCTACAGGGGTCTCCACCGCCGGATCTGCGTCGCTGTGATCATCCGCGCGCAGCGGCGGCAGCGGGTCGCCACCGCGCAGCTTCTCCAGATCCGCTTCGGGCATTCTGGGCCGGGTATCGACCGTCATGACCGTCTCCTCGGTGTTTCGCCGGCCTTTCGGCCATGCACCGCAAGAGGAACGCGCGGCCGCCGGCAGAGTTCCGGCTTCAAACGCAACGGGCGGCGGCCTTTCGGCCACCGCCCGTTCGATGATCAGCCCCGCCGGCAAGACGCCGGCGGGAAGCCCGAGCGAAACCGCTCAGTTCTTGGACTTGTCGACCAGGGCCTTGGCCTTGATCCACGGCATCATGTCGCGGAGCTTGGCGCCGACTTCCTCGATCGGGTGAGCGGCGTAGCGGGCGCGGGTCGCCTTGAACGAGGTCTGGTTGACCTTGTTCTCCAGCATCCAGTCGCGGGTGAACTTGCCCGACTGGATGTCGCTCAGCACGCGCTTCATCTCGGCCTTGGTCTCGGCGGTGATGATCCGCGGGCCGGTGACGTACTCGCCGTATTCGGCGGTGTTCGAGATCGAGTAGTTCATGTTGGCGATGCCGCCCTCATAGATGAGGTCGACGATCAGCTTCACCTCGTGGAGGCACTCGAAATAGGCCATCTCGGGGGCGTAGCCGGCCTCGGTCAGCGTCTCGTAGCCGGCCTTGATCAGCTCGACGAGGCCGCCGCAAAGCACGACCTGCTCGCCGAAGAGATCGGTCTCGCACTCTTCCTTGAAGGTCGTCTCGATGATGCCGGCGCGGCCGCCGCCATTGGCCGAGGCGTAGGACAGGCCGAGGTCATGGGCGTTGCCGGTCGCGTCCTGGTGGATCGCGATCAGGGTCGGCACGCCGCCGCCGCGCTGATACTCGGAGCGGACGGTGTGGCCGGGGCCCTTCGGGGCGACCATCAGCACATCGAGGTCCTTGCGCGGCTCGATCAGGTTGAAGTGGACGTTGAGGCCGTGCGCGAACAGGAGGGCGGCGCCTTCCTTCATGTTGGCGTGCAGTTCGTCACGATAGATGTCGCCCTGCAGCTCGTCGGGGGTCAGCATCATCATGATGTCGGAGACCTTGGCGGCCTCGGACGGGGTCATCACCTTGAAGCCGGCCTCTTCGGCCTTCTTGCGCGTGGCCGAGCCGGCCTTGAGCGCGATGATGATCTCCTTGACGCCGGAATCGCGCAGGTTGAGCGCATGGGCATGGCCCTGCGAACCGTAGCCGACGATGCAGACCTTCTTGCCCTTGATCAGGTTGATGTCGGCATCACGATCGTAATAGACGCGCATGGGTGTCTCCTTTGTCACGCGTTGTTCGTCTTCCGGCCCGGATCGTTCTGCGCCGTGCCGTAGAGGGTGAGGAACTGCTCGGTCGCACGCTCCGCGTCGCGCGCGATTTCGGCCCGGCTGAGCGTCAGCGTATCGCCGAGCAGCAGCCGGATCTGGACGTCGCGGCCGGCGAGGCCGAAGAAGGTGCGGAAGGCTGTCTCCGTATCGTCGAAGGTGATCAGGCCCGCTTCGCGGCCTGCATCCAGCACGGGCTTCAGCCGCTCACCGATGGCGAAGCGGCCATTGGCCAGCACGATAGAACCGAGATTGCCGTCGCGCGACGCCGCCTGGCTGACGGCGACGCGGTTGAGCGCGATCGAGGTCGGGCTCGAGATCACGTCCAGCCAGTTCGCGGCGAAACCTTTCAGGCTTTCGCGCAGCGTCCCGACATCGAGAGTCTGCCTGTCGTAGTTGCCGGCCCTCACCTTCGAGGCCTGCCACTGCACCGTCGCGGTCAGCAGGCCGTCGCGGTCGCCGAACCACTTGTACAGCGTTTCCTTGGAGCAGCTCGCGCGCCGGGCCACCGCCGTCATGGTGAGGCCGCTGCCCTTCTCGACCATCAGGCTCAGCACGGCGTCGAGCACGGCCTGCTGGCGCGCTGTGAGCGCCTCGCCTTGCGTCTCTGCCGGGGGCTGCGTCATGGGCTCGGGGTATCCAGTACCGTACGTTACGGTTCCGTCATCTAGCCCAGCCGCACAGAGCGAGCAAGCGATTTTCGGGCTGGCGGCAGACGATGGAAGAATTATCTCTCGGGCTCGATCGCCTGAAGAACGGAGCCGTCCATGACCCTGCCCAGCGCCGCCGATGTCGTTGCCTTCTGGCGTGAGGCCGGCCCCGATAAATGGTTCGCCAAGGACGAGGCGTTCGATGCCGAGATCACGCGCCGTTTCCTGGCCGCGCATGAGGCTGCGGCGGCCGGCCAGCTCGGCGCCTGGGAAGCCGCGCCGGAGGGCGTCTACGCGTTGCTGATCCTGCTCGACCAGTTCCCGCGCAACATGTTCCGCGGCAGCGCGCGCGCCTTCGCCACGGACGCCACAGCCGTCGGGGTGGCCGAGCGTGCTATCGCACGCGGATTCGACGGAGCCTATGAGGCGCCGGAGAAGCGCTTCTTCTATATGCCCTTCATGCACTCCGAGGAGCTCGTGCATCAGGAGCGCTGCATCGCGCTCTGCGCTGCAGCGGCCGATCCCGAAGGCGTGAGATACGCCGAGATTCACCGCGACATCATCCGCGACTTCGGCCGCTTTCCCCACCGCAACCCGGTGCTGGGACGCGACACGACGCCGCTGGAGAAGGCCTTCCTCGACAAGGGCGGCTTCAGCGGCTGAGGCTCAGCCGCCCTGCTGGCTCGCCATCCGCTGCAGGACGATCGCGGCGACCGTCAGCAGGAAGCCCGTCCACCACAGCGGCGAGCGCATGCTCTTGCCGCTGCCGAGCGGCTCGCCCTGCGCCCGCCCGGTCAGGCGCATGAGCACCGGCCCGGCCAGGCAGGCGAAGCCGACAAGGCCGAGCCCGAGCGCGATCAGGCTGAGCGTTTCGGGCCTGAACGCCATGGTCACATCGCCTCGGGGCCGCGGCTCATCGCGGCGATGCCGGTGCGGGAGACTTCGGTCAGGCCGACCACCGTCATCAGCTTGATGAAGCGCTCGATCTCCTCGGTCGAGCCGGTCAGCTCGAAGACGAAGGAGGTCAGCGAGGCGTCGAGCGTGCGCGCGCCGAAGGCAGAGGCCAGGCGCATCGCCTCGACGCGGTGGTCGCCCTTGCCGACGACCTTGACCAGCGCGAGCTCTCGTTCCAGCGCCTCACCCTGCTCGGTCAGGTCGACAACGCGATGGACGGGCACCAGCCGGTCGAGATGCGCCTTGATCTGGTCGATGACGCTGGCGGTGCCCGAGGTCACGACCGTGATGCGCGAGAGATGCTTCTCATGCTCGGTCTCGGAAACGGTAAGGCTCTCGATGTTGTAGCCGCGCCCCGAGAACAGCCCCGCGATGCGGGCAAGAACGCCCGGTTCGTTGTCGACGATCACCGCCAGGGTGTGGCGCGCGACGGGCTGGGACTTCGGAGCGTTCGGGTAGTGGGTAGCGGGCTTCGACATGACGGACCTGTAGGCGGGTTGGAGCGGAAGACGATGAGAGGAAAGCTCAGGAATGGCGGAGATCGACGAGCGCGGGTTCGTCGATCTCGTCCTGGGCTACGATCCAGGACTCGTCGAGCGCGGCGGCAAGCCATTCGCGATAGGCGGGCATCGCGAGAACGGCCCGCATGTAATCCTGCGAGGCCGGATCGACGGCGATGCCGTAGGTGTCGAGGCGAGTGACCACCGGCGCATACATAGCGTCCGCCGCCGAGAAGGCTCCGTACAGGAAAGGCCCTTCCCCGCCGAAGCGCTCGCGCGCCTGGCGCCAGAGCGCGGTGATGCGCTCGACGTCGCGGGCGACGCCCGGCCCCCTGTCGCGGGCCGGGAAGCGCTTGCCGATATTCATCGGGCAGGCACTGCGCAGTGCCGTGAAGCCTGCATGCATCTCGCCGGAAATGGCGCGCGCATGGGCGCGCGCTTCCCGCCCCCGCGGCCAGATCCCGGCCTCGGGATGGGCGTCATGCAGATACTCGCAGATGGCGAGCGTCTCCCAGACGGCCACATCCCCGTCGATCAGCGTCGGCACGGTGCCGCCGCTGCCCGGAGCCGCGGCCTCGATCGCGGCCTTGAAGCCGGGCTCGTCGAGCGGGATCAGTTTCTCGGTGAAGCAGATGCCCTTGACCCGCATCAGCAGCCAGGCCCGCAGCGACCAGGACGAGTAGCATTTGTTGCCGATGAGCAGCTTCATGCCGCCACGCTCTCGGTTTCGCTGGCGAAATCAAGCGCCGCCGCGACATGCAGCGCAGTGGTGTCGAAGACCGGGACCGGGAAGTCCGCCTGCGAGACCAGCAGCGTGATCTCCGTGCAGCCGAGGATGACGCCGTCGGCGCCCTCCTCCCGCACCGCCCGTTCGACGACGGCACGGTAGCGCTCGCGCGAGGCCGGTTCGACGCGGCCGCGGCAGAGCTCCTCGTAGATGATGCGATGCACCTCGTCCCGCTCCTGCGGCTCCGGAACCAGAGCCTCGACGCCGAAAGCCCTGAGCCGGTCGCGATAGAAGGCCTGTTCCATGGTGAAGCGCGTCGCCAGCAAGAGCGGCCGGCGCGCGCCGGAAACCAGGATCGCGCGAGCCGTCACATCGGCGAGATGCAGGAAAGGCAGCCTGGTCGCGCCGGTGATCTGGTCGGCGACCTTGTGCATCGTGTTGGTGCAGAGCACGAGGCAGGAAGCGCCGGCGCGCTCCAGCCGGCGCCCGCTCTCGGCCAGCACGGCCCCCGCTGCCGCCCAGTCGCCCTGCGCCTGCATCTCGGCGATCGGTGCGAAGTCGACCGAATGCAGCAACAGGTCGGCCGAGTGCAGCCCGCCCGCACGTGCCCGCACGCCCTCGTTCAGCAGCCGGTAGTAGACGGCGGTCGACTCCCAGCTCATCCCGCCGATCAGACCGATGGTGGCCATGATGTCCTAGCCCATTTCTCTAGGTCATTCCGGGCGCGCAGAGAAGCGGACACCCGGGATCCATTCCGGAACGGTTCGGGAATGGATCCCGGATCGGATCGCTGCTGCGGCCTGTCCGGGATGACGGCTACAGGATTCGACCTCAGACGAGCTGCTTGCCCTTGGCGTCGATGATCTGTCCGGTGTCGCCCTCGAAATCGGGCAGGATCATCTCGTTATGGGCCTTGCCCGACGGGATCATCGGGAAGCAGTTCTCTTCCTTGGCGACGATGCAGTCGAAGATCACCGGCTTCGGCGTGTCGATCATCTCCATGATCGCGTCGTCGAGCTTGGCCGGGTCGTCGCAGCGGATGCCATGGCCGCCATAGGCCTCGGCCAGCTTCACGAAGTCCGGCAGGGACTGCGAATAGCTCTCCGAGTAGCGTCCGCCATGCAGCAGCTCCTGCCACTGGCGCACCATGCCCATGTACTCGTTGTTGAGGATGAAGATCTTCACCGGCAGGCGGTACTGCACCGCCGTCGACATCTCCTGCATGTTCATCAGGATCGAGGCCTCGCCGGCGATGTCGATGACCAGAGCCTTCGGGTTCTTCATCTGCACGCCGATCGCCGCCGGCAGGCCGTAGCCCATGGTTCCGAGCCCGCCCGAGGTCATCCAGCGGTTCGGCTCCTGGAAGTGAAAGTGCTGCGCCGCCCACATCTGGTGCTGGCCGACTTCGGTCGTGATGTAGGGATCGCGATCCTTGGTCAGCTGGTAGAGCCGCTCGATGGCGTATTGCGGCTTGATGATCGTGTCCGAGTGCTTGTAAGCGAGGCTCTTGCGGCCGCGCCAGCCCTCGATCTGCGTCCACCAGGCGGCGAGCGCGGTCTTGTCGACCTGCGCGCCGGTCTCGCGCCAGATCCGGACCATGTCCTCGAGCACATGGGCGCAGTCGCCGACGATGCCGATATCGACCTTGACCGTCTTGTTGATCGAGGACGGGTCGATGTCGATATGGATCTTCTTCGAGCGCGGCGAGAAGCCGTCGATGCGGCCGGTGATGCGGTCGTCGAAGCGCGCGCCGATATTGATCATGACGTCGCAGTCATGCATGGCGAGGTTCGCCTCGTAGGTTCCGTGCATGCCGAGCATGCCGAGCCACTGCTTGTCGGCCGCCGGGAATGCGCCGAGCCCCATCAGCGTCGAGGTGACCGGGTAGCCGGTGAGGCGCGCCAGCTCGCGCAGCAGCGCCGATGCATGCGGCCCGGAATTGATGACGCCGCCGCCGGTGTAGAACACCGGCTTCTTGGCGCCGGCGATCAGCTCGACCGCCGCCTTGATCTTGGCGAGGTCGCCCTTGACCACCGGGCGATAGGTCTTGTGCTGGTTGTCGCGCGGGCGGCTGTAGGTGCCGGTCGCGAACTGGATGTCCTTGGGGATGTCGATCACGACCGGGCCCGGACGCCCGTTCGCGGCGACATAGAACGCCTCGTGCAGGATGCGCGGCAGGTCGTGGATGCTCTTCACCAGGTAGTTGTGCTTGGTACAGGAGCGGGTGATGCCGACCGTATCGCATTCCTGGAAGGCGTCGGAGCCGATCAGATGCGTCGGCACCTGGCCGGTGATCACGACGAGCGGGATCGAGTCGAGCAGCGCGTCGGTCAGGCCGGTCACGGCATTGGTCGCGCCCGGGCCGGAGGTGACGAGCACGCAGCCGACCTTGCCGGCGCCGGAACGGGCGTAGCCCTCGGCGGCGTGGACCGCGCCCTGCTCGTGCCGGACGAGCACGTGCTTGACTTTCTCCTGCTGGAAGATGGCGTCGTAGATCGGGAGTACGGCGCCGCCCGGATAACCGAACAGGTGCTCGACACCCTGGTCCTGAAGCGCGCGGACGACCATCTCGGCGCCGGTCATCATCTCGCTCATTACGCTCTCCTGAGGCTGATCTTCTGGTCTGTCTTGGAATTCAGGCAATAAAAAAGGCCCTCGGAGGGGCCTGGGCGTGCGCTGGCGTCGGGGACGCCCGGTTGTTAAACCGGCCCCTACCAGCGCACCTCTACGATAATAAGCTTGCGCATCGCGCTCATGGTCCTTGGCGGAAGTTGCGGGAACGCTAGCGGAGAGTGCCCCGCCGGTCAAGCGGCAACGACATGGTTAATCGCAGCTCTGCGGAACCCCCGCGAATCCGGTGCCGCAGCGGAACGATTTTTCAATCCGTCGCTCCCTAGTATCCGCGCGCTCGAACCGGGACGGACATGTACTACGAAGTCCACAGCGAGAACATCGCGGCACGCAGCCACGCCACGCAGATCGCCGAGATCCTGCAGAGGTTTTCCCTGCACGGACGCGGGGACGGCTCGGTTGCCTATGAAGAGCTCGCCGCCGAGCTGCTCCCCCTGTTCGGTAAGGATCTGATGATCCTGGAGCCGACCGGCGACGGCGATTATCGCTGGCTGCATTTCGGCCGGGAGATCGTGCGCTACTCCGGCGCGACCCGCCTCGGCCAGCTCGTCTCCGGGATGCGCCCGCAAGTCGCCCGCTTCACGATCGGCAGCCTCGACCAGGCCCTGGTCGAGGACCGGCCCCTCTACACCGTGCATCGATCGCACAGCACGGTGCGGGTCGCGCTCTGGGAGCGCCTTCTCCTGCCGACCATCGCGCGCGACGGTCGCCGCTTCGTCATCGCCTTCAGCCGGCCGCTGCAGTTCCGTGAGGATCTGCTGAACGCCGTGCTCGAAACCTCGCCCAGCGGGATCGTGGCGCTGCGCGCCATCCGCGACCATGCCAACCGCATCGAGCAGGTCGTGATCGTCACCGCCAATCGCCGCGCCTCCGAGCTCAGCGGCCGCCCGGATATCGAGCTGCTCGACACGGACGGGCGCGAGAGCCTGCCCTTCCTTTCCGATCCCATGATCTGGCAGCGCTGCCTCTATGCGATGAGCCTTCAGCGCGCGGACATGCTGGAGACCTCCTTCACCCAGCAGGGCAAGACCATCTGGCTGCGCATCGCCATCGCGCCGCTCGGCGACGGGCTCCTGCTGACGCTCACCGACATCACAGACCTGACCGTCGCGAACCAGACCCTGCAGTCGCGCGCCGCGACGCTGGCACTGGAGATCGGCCGGGAGCGGGCGACGCGCCGGGCGCTGTCCGAGGAGATCGGGCACCGGGAAGAGCGCGAGCGCGAACTTCGCCGCCTGGCGGAAACCGACCCGCTGACAGCTCTGCTCAATCGCCGCTCCTTCACCGAGAAGGCGAATGCCGCGATCACGGCGAGCGAAGCCGAAGGGTCCGAGATCGCGCTGATCATCGTCGACCTCGATCATTTCAAGCAGGTCAACGACAGCTACGGCCATCCGGCCGGCGATGCCGTGATCCGCGCCTTCGCCGACCTACTGCTCGGCCAGTTCCGCAACGAGCACAATCTCGTCGGCCGGTTTGGCGGCGAGGAGTTCGGTATCCTGCTGCAAGGCTGCGACCTCGCCTCCGCGGCAGCGAGCGCACGCCAGATTCAGGATGCGCTCCTGACCCGTTCCATGCCGGTCTCCGAGACGCTCGCGCTGAACGTGACCGCGAGCCTCGGCATCGCCGCGCGCCACGCCGGCGAGTCCCTTGCCTCGCTGACGGCGCGTGCCGACCAGGCGCTCTACCGGGCCAAGAATGAAGGCCGCAACCGGCTGGGCCTTGCCGCGCCGCCGGAAGCCGTCGCGGCGGCGGCCTGATCAGATCGCAAGTTCCGCGCAGGCAGTCTTCAGCGCCTCGGCGGGCGCGACTGCCCGCCACCCCGTCATCTGATGACGGAACCACGTCACCTGCCGCTTGGCATAGGCGCGCGTATCGGCCTGTCCGCGCCGGATCGCGTCGTCCAGCGACATCTCGCCATCGAGATGGGCGATCAGCCCGGGCACGCCATGGGCGCGCATGATCGGCAGCAGCGGGTCGAGCCCGCGCGCCTTCAGCCGCGCGACTTCATCGAGGGCACCTGCCGCGATCATCGTCTCGAAGCGCCGGTCGATCTGCTGCCGGACGAGCTCGCGCTCCGGCTGGATGAACAGCCGGAGCAGCCCGCCCTCGCCCAGTGGCCCCGGCTCGCGTTCACCGTGGAAGCTCGCCAGCGAACGCCCCGTCGCGCGGAAGATCTCGAGCGCCCGCATGATCCGCATCCGATCGCTCGGCCGCAGCCGCTCGGCCATCAGCGGATCGCTGGCAGCAAGCTCGGCATGCAGCGCAACCGTATCGAGCCCGTCGGCATGAGCGCGGAACGAAGTCCGCACGTCGTCGGGCACCGCCGGCATCGCCGAGAAGCCCTCGGTCACGGCCTTGAAATAGAGCCCGGTGCCACCGACCAGGATCGGCAGCGAGCCGCTTGACCGCAACGCGTCGAGCAGCTTCGCCAAATCCTCGGCATAGCGCATCGCGGAGTAGTTCACGGCACCGTCGACATGGCCGTAGAGGCGGTGCGGCACCATCGCCTCCTCGGCCTCGCTCGGCCGCGCCGTCAGGATGCGCAGATCGGCATAGACCTGCATGGAATCCGCATTGACCACGGTGCCGCCGGTCCGGCGCGCGATCTCGATCGCCAGTGCGGACTTGCCGCTGGCGGTCGGACCTGCGATGAGCACCGCCCTGACCTGTCCTTCAGCCTGATCCACCGGTCCTCGCATGCTCGTCGCCACACTCGTTTCCGCCCACGGCCAGGCGCTGGTCGGCGAGACTCTTCTTGCCCGCCTCGCCCGCATTCCGGGCGCCGTCCGCACCGCCCCGCTCGACGGCACGGTCGCTGCCGACCTCTTCGCGGAAGCCGCCGATGCACGCAAGCTCGAAGCCGATGTTCGTGCAGTGCTAGAGGGGGCTCCGATCGACGTCATCGTCCAGCCGGCGGCGACACGCCGCAAGGCGCTGTTCCTCGCCGACATGGACTCGACGATGATCGGCCAGGAATGCATCGACGAGCTCGCGGCGGTCGTCGGGCTGAAGGAGCATGTCGCCGCGATCACCGAGCGCGCCATGCGCGGCGAGATCGAGTTCGAGCCGGCGCTGCGCGAACGCGTCGCGCTGCTGAAGGGCGTGCCCCTCTCGGTCGTCGACGAGATCATCCGGGACCACATCACGCTGACGCCAGGCGGGAGCGCGCTCGTCCGCACCATGCGCGCCAACGGCTCCTATACCGCGCTCGTCTCGGGCGGCTTCACCGTGTTCACCGGCCCGATCAGCGCGACGATCGGCTTCGACGAGCACCGTTCCAACATTCTGCTGGCCGATGGCGGAATCCTGCGCGGCGAGGTCTCCAATCCGATTCTCGGCAAGCAGGCCAAGCTAGACGCGCTGGTCGAGCTGCGCGCTCGCCTCAAGTTGGCACCGGAGCAGACGCTCGCGGTGGGCGACGGCGCCAACGACCTCGCCATGCTTGGCGAAGCGGGGCTCGGCATCGCCTTCCGCGCCAAACCGGCTGTCGCTTCCGCAGCGGACGCCAGGCTCGACCATGCCGATCTCACCGCGCTGCTCTATGCCCAGGGCTACACCGGCAGCGAGATCGTCCGCGCCTGATCAGTCTACGATGAAGAGCTTGGCGCCGGTCTTCGTCGCGGAGCGATGAGCTTCGGCTCCATCCGCAACCTGGTAGCTCATGCCCGACTTCAGCGGCAGCACGCGCCCGTCGGCGAGCGTGGTCTCCATCTCGCCTTCCAGACACAGGATGATGTGCCCCTTGGAGCACCAGTGGTCCGCGACGTAGCCGGGCGAGTACTCGACCATGCGGACGCGGATGCGGTTCTCCTCAGGCCCGAAATACTGCACGCGCCAGATCGCTTCGCCGCTGTCGCCGGCATGCCGCTCGGTCGGAATCGTCGACCAGTCGGTGGTGACGAATGGAATGTCGCTGATCTTCATCGCTCTCTCCGGGCACCCCGACGTCCGGAGCCGCATCTTGGAGCTCTAGCCCTGATCAAGCGCACCGCGCCAGAGCGCCCAGCACGCCGCCGTTCTGCAGTCCCGGCATGAAAAAGGGCGGCCCTGGCGGGCCGCCCTCGGCATTCTGAAGATGTCGAGCGTCTCAGTTCATCGAAACGGCGACGAAGCGAACCTCGCCCTGGCCGTTCGAAACGAGCAGGAGGGCAGATTTCTTGCCCTCCTTCTTGAGAGCGTCGAGGCGCTTTGTCACATCCTGCGGCGCGTTCACCGGCTCCTGGCCGACCTCGACGATAAGCTCGCCGACGAGGATGCGCTTGTCGGCGGCGTTCGAGTTGGCGTCGACCTTGGTGATGACCACGCCCTTCAGACCGTCCTTGATCGAATAGCGCTTCCTGAGCTCGTCCGTCTGCGGGGAGAACTCGAGGCCGAGCGCGGCGGTCACGGCAGGCTTCGCGGGCTCGGCCGTCGGCCTGTTGGCCGCAGCCGTCTGAACCTTCTCGCCATCCTCGAGACGGCCGAGCTTGACCGTCTTGATTTCTTCCTTGCCCTTGCGGATCACCGCGATCGGCACGTCCTTGCCGACAGGGGTCGCCGCGACGATGCGCGGCAGATCGCGCGAATCCTTCACGTCCTTGCCGTCGAACTTGACGATGACGTCGCCGGTCTCGAGACCGGCCGGCTTGGCCGGTCCCTTCTCGTCGATGCCGGCGACGAGAGCGCCGCGCGCCGTGCCCAGGCCCAATGCCTCGGCGGTGGCGTCATCGACCGTCTGGATGCGCACGCCGAGCCAGCCGCGCCGGGTCTCGCCGAACTCCTTGAGCTGGTCGACGACATTGGTCGCCAGCGTCGAGGGCACCGCGAAGCCGATGCCGACCGAACCACCGGTCGGCGACAGGATCGCGGTGTTGATGCCGATGACCTCGCCTGCCATGTTGAACAGCGGGCCACCGGAGTTGCCCTTGTTGATGGCTGCGTCGGTCTGGATATAGGTGTCGTACGGGCCCTGGCTGATGTCGCGGTTGCGGGCCGAGACGATGCCCGACGAGACCGAGCCGCCGAGGCCGAACGGGTTGCCGATCGCCATGACCGGGTCGCCGATCCGCATCTTGTCGGAATCGCCGAACTTGACCGCCGGCAGAGGCTTGTCGTGCTTCACGCGCAGCACGGCGAGGTCGACCTTGCTGTCCTTGCCGATCACCTCGGCCTTCAGCCGCAGGCCATCGTTGAAGATCACCGTGATCTCGTTGGCGTCGCCGATGACGTGGTTGTTGGTGACCACGATACCCGACGGATCGACGACGAAGCCGGAACCGGCCGACTGCGATCGGCGCTGCTGCGGCGCCTGACGCTCGCCCTGCTGGTTGCGGCGGTTGAAGAACTCCTCGAACAGATCGCCGAAGGGCGTATCGGGGCCGAGCTGCGGCAGCTGCGGCAGGTTGCGGCCCTTCTGATCGTTGGTGGTGACTGCCGAGATGTTGACCACCGCCGGCATGACCTTGTCGACAAGGTCGGCGAGCGAGGTCTGCCCTTGCAGCAGCGGTGTGTTGGCCTGCGCATGCCCCGGCGTCAGCACCGGCGAGGCCAGCAGCGCAAGGCCGGCGACACCGGCGGCAAGAGCGATGCGGACAGGCCGGGCTGCGGGAACGGTTTTCGATGCCATATGGGTCCTCGTGTCGGAAAGGTGCGGGCCGATCGATGCAGGCAGGCGCGCCCGTTGATTGAACTCCGAAATGCGGCAGAAGGGCGACGCACGATCATGTCATCGAACACGATCATGTGGCCGCCCTGTTATTCTACCAGCTGCCGCGCGCGAACCATACCAGGAACACGCCCAGCACCGCCGAGCCGAGACCGATGAGCCGCATCCGGTCCGGCGGAGTTTCCGCCGCGCTGCGGAGGGCATCCTTCGCCAGATGCGGGATTGCGGCGAAGAGGATGCCCTCGATAGCGAAGACCAGGCCGAGCGCCGCGACAAAATCAAGCATTCGCGTCGCTCGCCATGATCAGGGCCGGGCCGGCGCAGGCGTTGCAGGCGTCGCCGGAGCGGCGGCCTGGCCATCCTGACGCTGCGCATTCGGTCCGTTGAAGTAACGGAAGAACGGCGAATCCGGCGTCAGGACCATCCGGGTATCTCCCGGCTTGATGCTCGCCTCATAGGCCTGCATCGAGCGGTAGAAGGAGAAGAACTCCGGATCCTTGCCGAAGACTTCGGCGAAGACCTTGTTGCGTTCGGCCTCGCCCTCGCCGCGGATCACGTCCGAGCGCTGCTGGGCCTCGGCGACGACGACGGTTGCGTCCCTGTCGGCCCGCGCGCGGATCTCCTGCGCCTGCTGGCCGCCGAGCGCGCGTGCTTCCGCCGCCTCGCGCTGACGTTCGGTCTGCATCCGCTGGAACACCGCTGCCGAGTTCGCCGCCGGCAGATCGACGCGCCGCAGCCGGACATCGACGACGGTCATGCCGAAGCGGGCGGCCTCGCGGTTCACGTCGTCGCGGATGCGGTTCATCAGCCGCGAGCGCTCGGTGCGCACCATCGCCGTAAAGGTTGCTTCCGCCAGCACCGAGCGGACATTGCCGTTCACGATCGAGGCGAGCTGCGAGTTGGCCCGCGGGATGTTGTTGACCGCCTGGTAGAAGCGCAGCGGATCGGAGATGCGATAGCGCGTGAAGGCATCGACCACGAGACGCTTCTGGTCCGAGGCGATGATTTCCTGCGCCGGCAGGTCGAGATCGAGGATGCGGTTGTCGAGCAGCGTCACCGTCTCGATTGGCGCGAACCACTTGAAGTAGAGGCCGGGCGCCGTCTTGACCGCGCGCACGGCGCCGAGCCGGAGTACGATCGCCGACTGCGTCTGCGAGACCACGAAGGTGCAGGCATAGAGCACGACTGCGACGGCGGCGACGACGACCAGCAGCGCCGCGCGAAGGAAGGAGCCGTTCATCGGTTGGCCCCTCCCTGCTGGCGGTTGCCTTGGACCGGTCGGCCCGAGTTCAGCTGGTCGAGCGGCAGGTATGGCACCACGCCCGGTCCGCCGGAGGGATTGTCGAGGATGATCTTGTCGGTACCGCCCATCACGCGTTCCATCGTCTCCAGGAAGAGACGCTCGCGCGTCACGGCCGGAGCGTTCTTGTACTGCTCATAGACCGCGCTGAAGCGGCTCGCCTGACCGCGCGCTTCGGCGACGGTCTGCTCCTTGAAGGCTTCCGCCGCCTGGACGAGCTGGGCCGCCCGGCCACGCGATTCCGGCACGACGCGGTTTGCATAGGTCTGCGCCTCATTGCGCAGGCGCTCCTGGTCGGCGCGCGCCGCCTGGACGTCGCGGAAGGCGTCGATGACCTGCTGCGGCGGGTCGACCTTCTGCAACTGGACGAGGCGGATCTGCACGCCGGCATTGTAGCCGTTGAGGGTCTCCTGCATCAGCTGGCGCACCTCGGTCTCGATCGCGCCGCGATCGGTGGTGAGCACCGGCTGGATGTTGCGACGGCCGATGATCTCGCGCATCGCGCTCTCGGCAACCGCCTTCACGGTGCCGGCCGGATCCTGGATGTTGAAGACGTAGTTCTCGGGCGCGGCAGGGTCGATCTGCCACTGCACGATGAAATCGATGTCGACGATGTTCTCGTCACCGGTGAGCATCAGGCTCTCTTCGGTGACGTCGGTCTGGCGCGAGGTGCGCACGGCCTCGACCGTACGGAAGCCGACCTCGGTGGTGATCACGTTCGTCACCTGCGGCTTGATCACGTTGCCGATCGGATAAGGCCAGTTCCAGTTGGCGCCCTCGCCGGTCTTGCCCGCGAAGCGGCCGAACACGACGTTGAGGCCGACCTCGTTGGGCCGCACGAAATAAATGCCGGAGCCGAGCCAGATCAGCACGAGCGCCAGCAGGCCGAGCACGAGGCCGCGCCCGCCGATATTGCCGCCCGGGACCAGGTTCTTCAGCCGGTCCTGGCTGCGCCGCAGAATCTCCTCGAGATCGGGCGGATTGCCGTTGCCTCCGCCTGAACCGCCGCCCCAGGGGCCGCCTCCGCCGCTACCTCCGCGCTGGCCCCAGGGTCCACCCCCGCCGCTGCCACCGCCGCTCTGATTGCTCCAAGGCATTCCCGAGCCGTTCCCTTCCGTTCTATCGAGGCCGAGCCATAGGCGAATAGCGGCCGCTTGTCAGCGTCTTCGGCCGAAGACGCTGGGCTGAGTTGGTCATGGGCCATGGATTCGTCAACGGCGCAAGCCATTCATCGTGAACGGAAAGCGGCGATCAGCCGCGCCGGCGGTAGGTGACGAAGGTATAGGGATACTCGTTGTCCGCATCTGCCGGGTGGTGCTCGTTCGCTCCGGCGTCAAAGGCGCCGCGTTCCCAGTCCGGAAAAAGCGCGTCGCCAGCGGGCTTGGCATGGACGTGCGTGAGCTCGAGCCGTTCGGCGAAAGGCAGCGCCTGCCGATACACCTCCGCACCACCGGCGACCGTGACCGAATCCGCTCCGCTCTTCGCTGCGACGTCCTGGCCGGCGGCCAGCGCCTCGTCGAGCGAATGCACGACCCTGACTCCGTCGGGCGCGAAGCCGGTATCGCGCGTCAATACGATGATCTCGCGCCCCGGAAGCGGCTTTCCGATCGAGAGAAAGGTCTTTCGCCCCATCAGCACGGGACGGCCCATCGTCAGGCCGCGAAAGCGCTTGAGATCGGTCCTGAGCCGCCAGATCAGCCGGTTATCGTCGCCGATCACGTTGTTGTCGGCAACAGCCGCGATCACCACGATCGGGCGCTTCGTCATGTCGTCAACCCTCCGCGCCCAATCGCCTGAGCGCCTCGCCCTCCAGCCTCTTCACCGTCCACTCGTCCTGCGCCTTGGCACCGATCGAGCGATAGAAAACGCGCGAAGGCTCGTTCCAGTTCAGCACCCACCAGGCCAGGCGCGGCAGCTTCTCTGCGACGCAACGCCGCGCCAGCCCCGCGATCAACCCCTTGCCGATGCCGCGCCCGCGCTGGCCGGGGCGCACATACAGGTCCTCCAGCCAGATGCCATGGCGGCCGGAGAAGGTCGAATAGGTGTAGAACCACACGGCAAAACCGACCGGTTCGCCGTCCCATTCGGCGATATCGCAGAAGGTCTTCGGATTCGGCCCGAACAGCGCCGCGTCGATCTCGGCCTCTGTCGCGACCACCTCGTGCAGCAGCTTCTCGTACTCCGCCAGTTCCTTGATGAACGTCAGGACGAGTCCGGCCTCGCCGGGCCGGGCGGA
>NZ_JBIWYK010000019.1:0-16103 GCF_044752385.1 Allobosea sp. CER48
GGAGGCGTTGCCGCGCAACCCCTCGGGGAAGGTGCTGAAGCGCGTGCTCAGGGAAGAATGACCGATGGCGAGCAGGACGAGCGCGACGAGCGGCGCCGACAGCAGGATGTCGTGATCGCCGGGCCCCTGCCTCCGCAGGGCGGGCTGCGGGCGAGGTTGCCTCCGGAGCGCACGGCCGGGCTCCGCTGTCGGGATCCGCGACGGCGCCAGGCATTCAGGAAGGCGGCGCTCCGCTGGAACCCGCCGCTCCGCCGCGGCCGGCCCAGCGCTCGATCGAATGATCGATGGCGAGCAGGACGAGCGCGAGGAGCGTCGCCGACAGCACGATGGCGTGATCGCCGAGCCCCGCGGCGCAGCCGAGCGCAGCGGTGACCCATATGGCCGCGGCCGTCGTCAGGCCCGTCGGCGTCGAATGGCCTCGGCGCAGGACGATCACGCCGGCACCAAGGAAGCCTATCCCGGTCAGCAACCCCTGGACGACGCGGCTCGCGGCATCGGCCTCGTGCGGCTCGCTGAAGATCGTCGCGGCGGCCGCCGTTCCCAGCCCGACCAGGCCGAAGGTGCGAATCCCGGCTGCGCGCTGCTTGTTGGTCCGTTCCCAGCCCACGACGATGCCGGCCGCCATCCCTGCCAGCAACCTGAGCAGCAGATCCAGCTCCGCTCCGATAAAACCTTCCATGGCCCACCCTCGCAAACGATGATCGAGGGCCTGAACGCATGAGGGACGATCGCGTTCGTTCCGGTCGGGCCAAACCACGCCGGCAGGGAACCGCGCTAGAACTCGATGCCTTCCTGCGCCTTCACGCCGGCGGCGAAGTGGTGCTTCACCAGCGTCATCTCCGTGACGAGGTCCGCAGCCTCGATGAGCTCGGGTTTGGCGTTGCGGCCGGTGACGACGATGTGCAGGTCGGGGCGGCGGGCGGCCAGCGTCGCGACGACCTCGGCGAGCGGCAGATAATCGTAGCGCAGGGCGATGTTGAGCTCGTCGAGCACGAGCAGCCGGATCTCCGGATCGGCAATCAACTCCCGCGCCTTGGCGAAGGCGCGCTCGGCCGCAGCGATGTCGCGGGCCTTGTCCTGCGTCTCCCAGGTGAAGCCTTCGCCCATGCTGTGCCAGCTCACCTGATCGCCGAAGGCTTCCAGCGCCTTGCGCTCGCCGGTCGACCAGGCCCCCTTGATGAACTGCACCACGCCGATGCGCCAGCCATGGCCGAGCGCCCTGAGGATCAGGCCGAAGGCGGCCGTCGACTTGCCCTTGCCGGGGCCGGTATTGACGATGAGCAACCCCTTCTCGAGCGTCTTGGAAGCGACCTCGGCGTCCTGAACCGCCTTGCGCTTCTCCATCTTCGCCCTGTGGCGGGCGGCATCTTCGGCGTCGGTCATCATTTCACTCGCATCGGCAATCCGGCGACCATGAAGACCACGTGGGCGGCGCGCGCCGCAAGCGCCTGATGCAATCGCCCGGCCTCGTCGCGGAAGCGGCGGGCCAGCGCGTTCTCCGGCACGATGCCGAGGCCGACCTCGTTGCCGACAAGCACGAGCGGGGCGGAGGCACGATCGCAAGCGGCGATGAGGGCCTCCCGCCCAGCGACGGTGTCGCGCTCCGCAAGGATGAGATTGGTCAACCAGAGCGTAAGGCAGTCGACCAGGATCGGCCGGCCGGCCGGTTGAGCCTCGATGGCCTCCGCGAGCTCCAGCGGTGCGTCGACCGTCTGCCAGCCCGAGGGCCGGCGGGCGCGGTGCTCGGCGATGCGCACCCGCATCTCGTCGTCATAGGCCTGCGCGGTGGCGATGTAGGTCCAGGGCGCCGGCAGGGCCTCGATCAATGCCTCCGCATGGCGGCTCTTGCCCGAGCGCGCGCCGCCGAGGACGAGAGTGAGATGGGGAATGTCGTTCGGCATCGTATCCGCTGCTTTTCCTGAGCCTCATCCTGAGGAGCGCCGTCAGGCGCGTCTCGAAAGACGTTCCAGGAGGCTCCGGAGCCATCTGGAGCATCCTTCGAGACGCCGCCGACGCGGCTCCTCAGGATGAGAGCACACGGATGTCATGCCCTTTGCATTGCACAGCGGCACGCCGAAGGCTAATGATCGCCGCTGACGGTGCCTCCGCGAGGAGGTGAAAAGGGAACGCGGTGCGGGCTTGCTTGGCCCAATGCCGCGGCTGCCCCCGCAACTGTAAGCGGATGTCCTTCGCCATCGGCCACTGGAGCGCGTGCTCCGGGAAGGCGGCACGGGGCGCCAAATCCGCGAGCCAGGAGACCTGCCGTCGACCCGCAGAGATCCAACCGGCTGCCGGCGGGGCGGCCACGGAGAGCCCAATGAACACCGTTTCGGTTTCCACCACCCAGCTCAGCGTCTCCGAACGCGTCAAGGCTGTCGCCGCCGCGCTGATCGTCGGCGTCGCGCTGATCTACACCACCGGCTTCGCGGCCTCGTCGAACGTCCACAACGCCGCGCACGATACCCGCCACGGCCTCGCCTTCCCCTGCCACTGAGGGAAGCACCCCATGATTACGCGTGTCCTCACGGTCAGCATCCTGGCCGGGCTTCTGGCTGGGCTCATCGTCGCGGCCCTCCAGCATGTCACCACCACGCCGCTGATCCTCAAGGCTGAGACCTATGAGGCGGCGCTCGCGCTGAAGGCGCCGACGCTTGCCGCATTCGACGGCGAGGCCCGGATCATCCTCGCACATGGCCCGGCCGGCGACGCGCCCGGCCACGAGCATGCCGAATGGAAGCCGCAGGACGGCTTCCAGCGGACGCTCTTCACCAGCGCGGTGACGATCGCGACCGCCATCGGCTTCGCGGCGCTGCTGCTCGCCGGCATGATCGCGGCCGGCGACACGATCGACCAGCGCAGCGCGCTGGTCTGGGGCGCCTGCGGGTTCCTTGCCCTCGGGCTCGCGCCTGCGATGGGGCTCGCGCCGGAATTGCCGGGCGCGGCGTCCGCGGCGCTGGAGCAGCGGCAGTTCTGGTGGCTCGTCACCGCGATCGCGACCGGGCTCGGGCTCTTCCTGTTCCTGCGCTTCGACCAGCCCTGGCTCAAGCTGCTCGCCGTCGTCGTGCTCCTGCTGCCGCATGTGATCGGCGCTCCGCATCCGGCGGCGCCGGAGAGCAAGGTGCCGGCCGAGGTCGCCGCCCATTTCGCGGCGCTCTCGCTCGGCATCCAGGCCGCGCTCTGGCTGGCGACCGCCTTCATGGTCGGCGTGCTCTGGCCCTGGGCCAATCGGCGCGCAACCGCGGCCTGAGGAGAGCGGAGCCTGCGGGCTCCGCGCGAAAGGCAAGCCATGTCCGAGGGCGACCTCACCATCCATGTCTGCACGGCCTGCCGCCGCGCACGCGCCGATCTCCCGGAGGGCTACGACCAGCCGGGACTCGCGCTCGCGGAACGTCTCGCCGCGCAGCTCGCAGCCAAGGGCAGCACGATCCCCGTGCTGCCCGTCGAATGCCTCGCCGTCTGCAAGCGGCCCTGCACCATCGCGCTCAGCGCCGACGGCAAATGGACCTATCTGATCGGCGATCTCGACACCGACACCCATCTCGACGAGATCGTCGGCGCGGCGGAGGCCTATGCCGCCAGCGCCAACGGCATCGTTCCCTGGAAAGAGCGGCCGCAGTCCTTCCGCAAGGGCGTGGTCGCGCGCGTGCCGCCTTTGCCGGCGCGCCAGCAAGGATGACATCATGAACGCTCCGCAGACCGCCAATCTGGGCAAGACCCCCTGCACGATCATCACCGGCTTCCTCGGCGCCGGGAAAACGACGCTGGTGCGCCATCTCCTCGAGAATGCGCAGGGCAAGAAGCTCGCCGTGCTGGTCAACGAATTCGGCGATCTCGGCTTCGACGGCGAGTTCCTGAAAGGCTGCGGCATCGCCGGCTGCAGCGACGAGGATGTCGTCGAGCTGCCGAACGGCTGCATCTGCTGCACCGTCGCCGACGATTTCGTGCCGGCGCTGGAGAAGCTGCTCAACCGCCCGAACCCGCCCGAGCACATCCTGATCGAGACTTCGGGCCTCGCTTTGCCGAAGCCGCTCGTCACCGCCTTCAACTGGCCGGCGATCCGCTCGCGCGTCACGGTCGACGGCGTCATCGCCGTGGTCGACGGCCCTGCGGTTGCCGAAGGCCAGTTCGCCGATGATCCCGAGGCGCTCGCGGCGCAGAAGGCCGCAGACGCCTCGGTCGAGCACGACAACCCGCTGGAGGAGGTGTTCGAGGACCAGATCCTCTGCGCGGATCTCATCCTGCTCAACAAGAGCGACCTCGTCGACGAGGCCGGCCGCGCGCGGGTCAAGGCCGAGATCGCCGAGCATCTGCCGAAGGCGATCAAGATCGTCGAGACCGCCCATGGCAAGGTCGAGCCGGCCCTGATCGTCGGCCTAGGCGCCGCGGCCGAGAGCGACCTCGCCGCCCGCCCGTCGCATCACGGCGAGGGCGAGCACGATCACGACCATGACGATTTCGACTCGGTCGCCGTGCCTTTGCCGGCGGGCCTGACGCCGGAGGAGTTGTCGGCCCGCGTCGCCAAGGCCGCCGAGGCCGAGGGCGTGCTGCGGCTCAAGGGCTTCACCGCCGTGCCGGGCAAGCCGATGCGCCTCGTCGTGCAGGGCGTCGGCCGGCGCGTGGGCCATCATTTCGACCGGCCCTGGGGCGCAGCCGAGACGCGCGACGGGCGCCTGACCGTGATCGGCCTCAAGGGCTTCGACCTCAAGGCCGTGGAAGCGGCCATCGCGGGGGCGTAACATCGACCGATGCACCTTCTCCCGACCAGCGAGATCAGGCTCGACGACGGCGAGGACGCCGTCGATCTCGCGCTGCCTCCGGGAGACGTGCTCGTCCTGTCCTTCACCGACAGCGACCTTTCGGCGCTGGCGGTGGCGGCAGGGGGCGGAAATCTGTCGGTGCGGCTCGCGCCGCTCCGACGCTTGAAGCACCCGCTCTCGGTCGATTTCCTGATCGAGAAGACGGCGGCGCATTGCCGCTTCGTGGTGCTGCGTTGCCTCGGCGGTCTCGACTACTGGCGCTACGGCATCGAGCAGCTCGGCATCGCCTGCCGCGCGCGCGGCATCCCGCTCGCCATCTTGCCCGGCGACGAGCGCGACGATCCGAGGCTCGGCGATCATGCCACCGTGCCTGCAGCCTTGGCGGGCGAGCTACTGGCCTATTTCCAGGCCGGCGGCGGCGCCGAGAACATGCGGCGCCTGCTCGGTCGTATCGAAGGCTATCTGGCGCAGACCGCCCAAACCGCGGGGCTTGCGCCCCTCCCGTTGCCGCCTCTCTTCGCGCTCGGCAACGGTGGTGCTCCGCTGCCATGGAACGAGGCGCTGGCCGCCTTGCCTGCTGGCCGGCCGCTTGTTCCGATCCTGCTTTATCGCTCAGGCGTCGCGGCTGGCGATACGGCCATGGGCGAGGCGATCGCGGCCGCGCTGACCGCGCGCCACCTCGGCCCGCTGCCGCTTGCGCTCGCCAGCCTGAAGGACCCTGCCGCCACAGCCGAACTCGCCGCGCTGATCGCGACGCGCAGGCCGGCGCTAATCGTCACGACCACCGCCTTCTCCGCCCGCGAGGGCGCGGATTTCGTGCTCGACGGCGCAGATTGCCCGATCCTGCAGGCTGTACCGGTCGGCAGCCCGCGCGAAGCCTGGGTATCTTCGCCGCGCGGGCTGTCGGCTGCCGATCTCGCCATGCAGGTGGCGCTGCCCGAATTCGACGGACGCATTGGCGCGATTCCCGTCGCCTTCAAGGCGGAAGAGACCGACGCGGCGACGGGCCTTTCCATCCGCCGGCTGATGCCCGATCCCGACGGCATCGCCACACTGGCCGATCTTGCCGAAGGCTGGATCGCGCTGACACGCAAGCCGGCGGCCCGGCGCAAGCTGGCGCTGGTGATGTCGGACTATCCTGCGCGCGGCGGCCGCGCCGGATTCGCGGTCGGGCTCGACACGCCGGCGAGTGTGGGGTCGATCCGGGAGATGCTGGCCGAAGCCGGCTACGGAGTTGAAGCGTCCGCGCTGGATGGCCAGGCACTGATGGCCGCCCTCACGGCGGGACCGTCCGGGCTGAGCCTTCCGCTCGCGCCCTATCGCAACTGGCTCGCAACCCTCCCCGCCGCCGCCCGCGAGACATTGCTGGTCGCCCATGGCGCGCCGGAAGACGACCCGTCCTGCCGCGACGGCGCCTTCCAGTACCGGGCCGCCCGTTCCGGCCAGCTGACCATCGCCTTGCAGCCGCCGCGTGACCCCACGCCCGACCGCAAGGCGCGCTATCACGACCCCGATGCCCCGCCGGGCCATGGTTACCTCGCCTTCTACCTCGCCCTGCGGCAGACCGAGGCCATCGACGCGCTGATCCATCTCGGCACGCATGGCACCACGGAGTGGCTGCCGGGCAAGGCGGTGGCGCTTTCGGCCGGCTGCTGGCCGCGGCTCGCCATCGGCAACGTGCCGGTGATCTATCCCTATGTGGTCGACGATCCCGGCGAAGCCGCGCCGGCCAAGCGCCGGCTCTCGGCCATCACGCTCGGCCATCTGCCGCCGCCGATCGCCGAAACGGACGCCGCCGGCGAAACCGCCCTGTTGCGGGACCTTGTCGAGGAATTCTCGCAGGCGCAGGTCCTCGATCCGCGCCGGGCCGATATCGTCGCCGCCGAGATCCGGGCTCGTGCCGAGGCGAGCGGGCTTGCCACGTCCTGCGGCGTCGAACCGGGAATGGAGATGAGCGAGGCGCTGACGCGGCTCGACGCCCATCTCTGCGACATCGCCGAGCTGCCCTTCCGCGAGGGCCTCCACATCTTCGGCCAGTCGGACGCCGACCCGGCCTCCGCCCGCAACGAGCGCGCGAACCTGCTGCGCGCGCTCGATGGCCGCTTCGTTCCGCCCGGCCCGGCCGGCGCTCCGCATCGCGGCCGGCCGGACGTGCTGCCTACCGGGCGCAATCTCTCGACGCTCGATCCGCGCGCGATTCCGACGCGGGCGGCGGCACGGCTCGGAAAGTTGGCGGCACAGGCGGTGGTCTCGCGCCATCTGCAGGACCATGGCGACCACCCCCGCCGGGTCGTCATGGATCTCTGGGCCTCGCCGACCTTGCGCTCGGGCGGCGAGGACATCGCCCATGCGCTGACGCTGCTGGGCGTCGAGCCGCTCTGGGACAATGCCTCTACCCGCGTCACCGGCTTCAGCATCATCCCGCAGCCGAAGCTCTCCTATCCCCGTCTCGACGTGACCGTGCGGATTTCAGGCACGTTCCGCGACACGTTTCCCGGGCAGATCGCGCTGATCGATCGGGCCGCGCGGGCCGTGGCCGCGCTGGACGAGCCGGACGAGTGGAACGAGCCTGCGGCCGCCCGTCGCCGCGGCGAGGATGGCGCCCGCATCTTCGGCGCGGCACCCGGCCGCTATGGCGCCGCCATGGCAGACCGCGCGCTCGACGGCGACTGGACGCACCGCGAGGACTTGGGTGCGGCCTATCTCGCCGCCTCGGGCCACGCCTATGGCGGCCCCGAGGGCGACGCTGCGATCGATGCAGGATTCGCCGATCGCATCAGAACCTCCGACGCCTTCATCCATGTCAGCGACACCGCCGGGCGCGACATCCTCGAAGCCAGCAGCGCCGCCGACGTCATCGGCGGACTGGCGGCGGCGGCAAGAGCACTGGGGGCCGATCCGGCGCTCTACAGCCTCGACAGCTCGAACCCGGAGACACCGAAGGCGCGCACGCTGGCCGAAGATATCGCCCGCATCGTCCATGGCCGGCTGACACATCCGCGCTGGATCGCCTCCCAGATCGCCCATGGCTGGCGCGGCGCGGCGGAACTGGCCGAGGCGGTAGACACGCTCTTCGTCTTCGCCGCCAGCACCGACGCGGTCGCGGACGGGCTGTTCGACGCCGTCTTCCAGGCCTATTGCGCCGATCCTCAGATCTGGGCCGCTCTCGAGGCTGCCAACGGCTCGGCCGCCGCTTCGATCCGCGCGCGGCTGGCGGAAGCGTCGCGACGGGGCTTGTGGACCAGCCGGCGCAACTCGGTCGGCGCCTTCCTGGCGCGGGAGGCGGCGGAATGAGCGCCTTGCGGCAGGATTCTCCGCAAGCCGGACAAGAAGCGCTGCGGCGCGGCTGGTGCCCGAGCACGCTGAAGCCGATGGAGACAGGCGACGGCTGGCTCGTACGCCTGCATCCGCCCCGCGCAAGGCTGAGCCCGGAGCAGTTGCGGCGCATCGCGGCGCTGGCCGCAGAGCATGGCAACGGGCTGATCGAGATTTCGGCGCGCGCCAATCTCCAGATCCGCGGCGTGACCGCCGAAAGCCATCCGGCCCTGGTCGAGCGGCTGCTGGCGGAGCATCTCGTCGACGAGCATGAGGGCGACGGGCCGCAGCGCCTCACGCTCGTCTCGCCGCTGGCCGCCGGCCAGCCGGGAGCTCTCGTCGACGCCGCCGCCCTCGCAGAGCAGATCGAACGCATTGCCCGCACGATCCCCGGCCTCCCGGCCAAGCTCTGCGCCGTCATAGACGATGGCAGTGCGCAGACACTCGACGGCTTTGCCGGCGATATCCGGCTCGTCGGCATCGGCGCTGGAAGGCTGGCCCTGTGCCTTGCCGATCGCCTCTGGCACGGCCCTCTCTCCGCAGACGAGGCCATCAAGGCGATCGAGGCCGTGCTGTGCGGCTTCGCCCGGCTGCGCAGTGCCGATCCCGAGCGCATCCGCCGCCTGCGCGATCTCCCTTCCGCGACGCTGGCCGAGCTGAGCGCCCTTCCCGAAGTCCCGGCTCCGCCTCGGCGGCCTCCGGCCCGGCGCGCGGGGCTTTTCGCCCGGGACGCAGACCGGTTCGCGGCTGCGGTCGGCCTCCCCTTCGGCCGTTGCAGCGCGGCCGTGCTCGACGCACTCGGCGCCGATCTCGGCACGAACGCAGCCGATATCCGGCTCTCGCCCTGGCGCGGCCTCGTCTTCCGCGATCTCCGGCGTGCCGATGCCGAACGGCTGATGACGCTGGCGGCCGGTCTGGGGCTGATAACGCGCGACGACGATCCTCGTCTCTCCGTTCAGGCCTGCGCCGGCAGCCCCGCCTGCTCGCGTGCCGAAGCGCCGACCATGACGGACGCGGCCAGGCTGGCCGAAGCTGTGGCGGATCTGCTCGCGCGGGGCGCGACGATGCATGTCTCCGGCTGCGTCAAGGCCTGCGCCCATCCGAGCGCGGCAGACCTCACCCTGGTCGGGCGCAACGGGCTCTATGACGTCGTGCCGGGCGGCACGACGCGGGACAAGCCGGTCGCGACGCTTGACCTTTCGACGCTCCTGGCGCGATTGCAGCCGGGACAGGACATTCACGCGCGACTGGCGAAGGCCGCGCGCCCAACAGGACCGCGCGGTTGAGCAGGGCATACGACTACATTCAGGACGGGGCTGCGATCTATGAGCGCTCCTTCGGCATCATCCGTGCGGAAGCCGACCTCTCCCGTTTCAGCGGCGCCGCCGAGCGCGTCGTCGTGCGCATGATCCACGCCTGCGGCATGACCGACCTGCCGGGCGACATCGAGATATCCGCCGGTTTCGCCGAGGCCGCGCAGGCCGCGCTCCGCAGCGGCGCGCCGATCCTCTGCGATGCCAAGATGGTCGCCAACGGCGTGACGCGCGCGCGGCTGCCTGCCGGCAACGACGTGATCTGCACCCTCGACGATCCGCAGGTTCCGGCGCTGGCCACCGCAATGGGCACGACCCGTTCCGCCGCGGCGATGGAGCTCTGGAAGCCGCGGCTCGCAGGCTCCGTCGTCGTGATCGGCAATGCGCCGACATCGCTGTTCCGCCTGCTCGAAATGCTCGATGCCGGTGCGCCGGAACCGGCCGCCGTGATCGGCATTCCCGTCGGCTTCGTCGGCGCGGCGGAGTCGAAGGAGGCGCTCGCCCGGGACGGACGCGTGCCCTTCGTCGTCGTGCATGGACGGCGCGGCGGCTCGGCCATGGCGGCAGCCGCCGTCAATGCCCTCGCCCAGGACAGGGAATAGCGCCGTGAGCGGGATGCAAAAGACCCTGCTCTATGGCGTCGGGCTCGGCCCCGGCGCTCCTGACCTGATGACGGTCAGGGCGCGGGAGATCATCACGACGGCCGACCGGCTGGTGCATTTCTGCAAGCGCGGCAGGCGCGGCAATGCCCGCGGCACAGCCGATGCCATCATCGCGCCCGATCCGGCCCGCGAAATCGAGCTCGCCTTCCCCGTCACGATCGAGGCCAGCGTCGGCGAGCCCGACTATGACGGGCCGATCGCGGCCTTCTACGAGGAGGCGGCGGAGCGTCTGGCCGCGGAGATGCAGGCCGGGCGGACGCTCGCCGTGCTCTGCGACGGCGACCCGTTCTTCTACGGCTCCTTCATGCATCTGTGGCGGCGCCTTTCGCATCGTTTCCCGACCGAGGTGGTGCCCGGCGTCACCGGCATGACCGGCGCCTGGGGCGAGGCCGGCGCGCCGATCACCTGGGGCGACGACGTGATGACCGTGCTGCCCGGCACGCTGCCGGAGGCGGAGCTGGCGCGACGGCTCGCGGACACCGACGCCGCCGTGATCATGAAGCTCGGCCGCAACCTGCCGAAGGTGCGCCGCGCGCTTGTCGCCGCCGGGCTGGAAGGGCGCGCGATCTATGTCGAGCGCGCGACGATGGCACGGCAGGTCGTGGCGCGGCTCAGCGACAAGGTCGATGACGAGGCGCCCTATTTCGCGATGGTTCTGGTGCCCGGCGAAGGACGGCGGCTGTGACGGGCTCCCTCACCATCGTCGGGCTCGGCCCGGGTACGCCGGACTGGATCACGCCGGCCGCACAAGCCGCGCTCGATGCCGCGACGGATATCGTCGGCTACGGCCCCTATGTCGACCGGGTGCCCGAACGCACGAGCCTGACCAGGCACGCCTCCGACAACCGCGTCGAGGTCGAGCGCGCCTCCCATGCCCTGCAACTGGCGGCGGAAGGCCGGACGGTTGCGGTCGTTTCCGGCGGCGACCCCGGCGTCTTCGCCATGGCGGCGGCGGTGTTCGAGGCGCTGGAGACCGGTCCCGCGGGGTGGCGCACCCTTCCGATCACGGTCGAACCCGGCATCACCGCGATGCTGGCTGCAGCGGCGCGGGCCGGCGCCCCGCTCGGCGGCGATTTCTGCGCAATCTCGCTCTCGGACAATCTCAAGCCCTGGGAGATCGTGACGGCGCGGCTCGAAGCCGTGCTTGCCGCCGATCTGGTGATCTGCCTCTACAATCCGATCTCGAAGGCCCGTCCCTGGCAGCTCGGCAAGGCGCTGGAGCTCGCGGCCAGGCATCGTAAAGCTGCGACACCGGTCCTCTTTGCCCGCGCCGTTGGGCGGCCGGACGAAGACCTGCGCGTGCTGAAGCTGGCGGAGGCTGTTGAAGCCGCGAGCACCGCCGACATGGCCACGCTCGTGATGATCGGGGCTTCGAGCACGCGGCTGATCGCGCGCGAGGGCGCAGCGCCCTACGTCTACACGCCGCGCTCGGTGACGAAGAGCCCGTGCGTCACCAGCCAGGGCAGGACCTGATCGATATGATCGACTGTCTCGACATCGGGCTTGGGCGGCCGCTCGACCATGATCACCGGCAAGGAGAGCCGGCGCGCCGCCGCGAGCTTGCCGACCGTCGCCGGCCCACCGGAGTTCTTGCTGACGAGGAGTTCGACGCCCTCGCGCCGCATCAGATCCTCCTCGTCGTCGGTGTCGAAGGGGCCCCGCTGCTGGATGACGTCGACATGCGGCACCGGCAGCCGATCGCCGATCGGCTCGATGGCACGCACGAGATAGCGATGCTGCGGAGCGTCCGCGAAGGCCGGCAGCTCGAGCCGGCCGACGGTGAGGAAGACACGGCGCGGCTTCTCGCCCAGCGCCTGCACGGCGGCCTCGATATCCGGCACCGATTTCCAGCGATCGCCGTCCCGCGGCTTCCAGGAATTGCGCCGGATCGCGAGCAGTGGCACGCCCTCCGCCTTGCAGGCATGCTCGGCATTGAAGGGCATGATCGCGGCGAAAGGATGCGTCGCGTCGACGACGGCGACGATGCCCTCCTCGACCAGAAAGTGCCTCAGCCCATCGATGCCGCCGAAGCCGCCGATACGGACCGGCAGGTTGGTCGGCCGGGGATCGACGGTGCGCCCCGCCAGCGAGATAATGGCACGGATATCGGGAGCCTGATCAGCGAGAAGCTGGTCAAGCGCAGCAGCTTCGCTCGTTCCGCCAAGGATGAGGACGGTCATGTCGACAGTTTTGCGTGAATCGGATGTTCTGTCGAGCGGCGAGGCACCGGCGCCCTGGCTCTCGCTGATCGGCCTCGGCGAGGACGGCTCCACAGGGCTTTGCCGCGAGGCGCTGGCGGCGCTGAACGAGGCCGAGATCGTCTTCGGTGGCGAGCGGCACATCGCGCTGGTCGGCTCCGTGCCGGGCGAACTGCGCCCCTGGCCGCAGCCGTTCCGCAACGCCCTGCCGCAGATCCTGAGGGAGCGCGGCCGCAAGGTCTGCGTACTCGCGACCAGCGACCCGTTCCACTACGGAATCGGCAACAGCCTGAGCCGCGCGATCCCCGCAGCGGAAATGCGGATCATCCCGCAGCTCTCCTCCTTCTCGATGGCCTGCACGCGGGTGCGCTGGCCGCAGGAGGAATGCGCGCTGGTCTCGCTGCACGGCCGCACGCTCTACCGGATCGTCCCGCATCTGCAGCCGGACGCCCGCATCCTCGCGCTGTCCTGGGACGAGACGACGCCGCGCGCCGTCGCGGAACTCATGACCGCGCGCGGGCTCGGCGCCAGCCGCATCGTCGTGATGGAATCGCTCGGAGGGCCGCAGGAGCGCATCCGCGAGAGCCGCGCCGATGCCTTCGCCCTCGATGACGTCGTGCCCCTCAACCTGATCGCCGTCGAGGTCGCCGCGACCCATGACTCGCGTATCCTGCCGCTGGCGCCGGGGCTCGACGAGGAGTGGTTCGCCCATGACGGGCAGATCACCAAGTCGGAGATCCGCGCCATCACCCTCTCGGCGCTGGCGCCGCGCGGCGGCGAGCTGCTCTGGGATGTCGGCGCCGGCTCCGGCTCGATCGCCGTCGAATGGTGCCAGCGCCACGTCCGCAATCGCGCCACCGCCTTCGAGGCCAGGCCGGACCGGGCCGAGCGCATCAGGCGCAACAAGCTCGAGCTCGGCGGTCTCTCCGTCGAGGTCGTCGGCGAGGCGCCGGTCGGCTTCATCGGGCGCGAGGCGCCTGACGCGATCTTCATCGGCGGCGGATTGACGGAGGAAGGACTGTTCGACGCGGCCTGGGCGGCGCTGAAATCCGGCGGGCGGCTCGTCGCCAACGTCGTCACCATCGAGGGAGAGGCTAGGCTCGCTGCCCTCCATGCCGAGCATGGCGGCTCGCTGCGCCGCATCTCGATCGACCGGCTCGCGCCGGTCGGCGGCAAGCATGGCTGGCGCCCGGCGATGCCGGTGACGCAGTGGCGGGTGGAGAAGCCTTGAGCGCCGGACGCCTCGTCGCCGGCATCGGGATCAGGCCGGGCACCGCGGCCGCCGAAATCCTCGCCTGCCTCGACGAGGCGCTGGCGATCGCCGGATTGTCGGGCGCGCAGACCCCGCGCTTCGCCACGCTCGCGAGCCGTGTCGGGGAGGCCGGCATGGTCGCGGCCGCAGCCGACCGCTCGGCCGAGCTCGTCGCCATTCCCGACGAAGCGCTGAAGGGTTTCGAGGCGGCCTGCGCGACACGCTCGACCCGCATCGCCTCGCTCTACGGCGTCGGCTCCGTGGCCGAGGCGGCAGCCCTCGCAGCCGCTGGCCCCGGCGGCCGGCTGGTGCAGCCGCGCATCGCGACCGCGCGCGTCACCTGCGCGCTGGCCCGGACGACATCATGAAGCCGAACTCCGCATGACCATCCACTTCATCGGCGCCGGCCCCGGCGCACCCGACCTGATCACCTTGCGCGGGCGCGACCTGATCGCCGCCTGCCCGGTATGCCTCTATGCGGGATCGCTGATCCCCAAGGTCATGCTGGGCTGGTGCCCGCCCGGCGCCCGCATCGTCGACACGGCCCCGCTCGCGCTCGATGCGATCATCGCCGAGATGGAAGCCGCGCATCTGGCCGGGCAGGACGTGGCGCGGCTGCATTCCGGCGACCTTTCGATCTGGAGTGCCTGCGGCGAGCAGATGCGGCGGCTCGACCGATCAGGCATTCCCTATACAGTGACTCCCGGCGTGCCGGCCTTCGCAGCCGCGGCCGCCGTGCTGAAGCGCGAACTCACCCTGCCGGGCGTCGCGCAGTCGCTGGTGCTGACGCGCACATCGGGCCGCGCCTCGGCCATGCCGGAAAGGGAAACGCTCGCGACTTTCGCCGCCTCCGGCGCGACGCTCGCCATCCATCTCTCGATTCATGTCGTCGAGCAGGTCGTGGCGGAACTCCTCCCCTTCTACGGCGCGGAGTGCGCGGCGGCCGTCGTCTTCCGTGCGACATGGCCGGACGAGACCGTGCTGCAGGGAACGCTCGCCGATATCGCCGGAAAGGTGCGCACCAGCGAACTCGAACGCACGGCGCTGATCCTGGTCGGCCCCGCCCTGGCAGCCGAGGATTTCGACGAAAGCGCGCTCTATTCCATCGACTACGATCGCCGCTTCCGGCCGGGAGGCGGTCTGTGAGCGCGCGCGGCCTGCTCGTCGCCGCGCCGCGCTCCGGCTCGGGCAAGACCACGATCACGCTCGGGCTGCAGCGCGCGCTGGCGCGCCGGGGCCTGACGGTGCGCGGGCTCAAATGCGGGCCCGACTATATCGACCCCGCCTTCCACGCTGCCGCGACGGGCGCCCCCAGCGCCAATCTCGACAGCTACGCCATGCCCGACGGCCTGCTTGCGCGGATCGCGAGCGAGGCGACGCAGGCAGCCGACATCGTCATCGCCGAGGGCTCGATGGGCCTGTTCGACGCCGTGCCCGGGCCCGAAGGCCGCACCGGCGCCAGCGCGGATGTCGCCGCGCTGACGGGCTGGCCGGTCGTGCTGGTCATCGACGTCTCCGGGCAGGCGCAGTCGGCGGCGGCGGTCGCGCTCGGCTGCAAGGCCTACGACCCGCGCATCCGCGTCGCCGGCGTCATCCTCAACAAGGTCGCCAGCGCCCGGCATGAACGGCTGGTGCGGCAGGGCATGGAACGCATCGGCCTGCCCGTGCTCGGCGCGCTGCCGCGCGAGGCCAGCCTGATCCTGCCCGAGCGCCATCTCGGCCTGGTCCAGGCGGGCGAGACCGCCGATCTGCACGCCAGGCTCGATGCTCTGGCGGAAGCCGTCTCGGCCGCGATCGACCTCGACGCCGTCATGGCGGCCGCGGGCGAAACCCGCCTCCCGGGCCCGGTCGATCGCGATGCCTTGCCGCTGGCCGCGCCCGGACGGCGGATCGCCATCGCCCGCGACGCCGCCTTCTCCTTCGTCTATCCGCATGTCGAGGCCGGCTGGCGCGCAGCGGGGGCGGAGCTCGTGCCGTTCTCGCCATTGCGCGACGAGGCACCGCTGGACGATTGCGACGCCTGCTGGCTGCCGGGCGGCTATCCCGAGCTCCATGCCGGCACGATCGCGGCGGCAACGAACTTCCTCGACGGCCTGCGCGCCTTCGCCGCGACGCGCCTCGTGCATGGCGAATGCGGGGGCTACATGGTCCTAGGGCGCAGCCTGACCGATGCGGACGGCGTTGCCCACGCGATGGCCGGCCTGCTCTCCGTCGAGACCTCCTTCGCCAGGCGCAAGATGAACCTGGGCTATCGCCGCGCCGTCCTGCAGGCCGACGGCCCGCTCGGACGCGCAGGCACCGCACTGACCGGCCACGAATTCCACTATGCCAGCATCGTCGCGCAAGGCGACGATCCGCCCTTCGCCCTGGTGACGGACCCGCATGGCTCGGCCCCTGCCCCGGCCGGCAGCCGTCGCGGACTGGTCACGGGGTCGTTCTTCCATGCCATCGCCACGGCTGCCCCGGCGTGAGCGAGGCACCGGCCTTCGACGAGGCATTCGTCCGGCAGTTCGAGGAATTGCTGCGCTGGCGGCGCGATGTTCGCCGCTTCCGCCGCGACCCGGTTCCAGCCGATATGATCGAGCGCCTCATAGCGCAGACCCAGC
>NZ_JBIWYK010000020.1:0-15505 GCF_044752385.1 Allobosea sp. CER48
CCACTCTGGGCGGTACTCCACCCCCTTCTGCCGCGCTATGTGACCTCGACCGAGCAGGTCGGCCGGGCGATGCTCCGGGTCGCGCGAGACGGCGCGCCGGAGCGCATCCTCGACAGCGCGGCGATCAACCGGCTGGGAGCCAGCGCATGACCGCACGTTTCTGGGGCGATCTGAAGAGTTCCGATTTCGCCGGGCTGTCGCCCGAGCGCACCGTTGCGGTGCTGCCGCTGGCCGCGATCGAGCAGCATGGCCCGCATCTGCCGGTCTCGGTCGACACCACCGTGATGAACGCCATGCTGGCCGAGGCGATGCCGCTCGTGCCGGCAGATCTCGACGTGCTCGTGCTGCCGACGCAGGCCGTCTGCAAGTCGAACGAACACCTGCACTCGCCAGGCACGCTGACGATCGGCTGGGACAGCGCGATCCGCTCCTGGATCGAGATCGGCGAGAGCGTGACGCGCGCCGGACTGCGCAAGCTCGTGCTGGTCACCTCCCACGGCGGCAATGTCGACCCGATGAAGATCGTCGCGCGCGAGCTGCGCGTCAGCCATGGCATGCTCGCCGTCTGCACCGCCTGGACGTCTTTCGGCCTGCCGGATGGGCTCTATGACGAACTCGACATCCGCCACGGCATCCATGGCGGCGATGTCGAGACCTCGCTGATGCTGCATTTCCGGCCCGACCTCGTCGACATGAGCAAGGCCGGGCATTTCAAGCCGCACACGGTGACGATGGCCGAGGAAGGCTACACCCATCTGCGCCCGACGGGCCCGCATGCCTTCGCCTGGATGGCGCAGGACGTGAACCGTTCCGGCGCGGTCGGTGATGCCAGTCTTGCGACGGCGGCGAAGGGCAAGGCCACCGCGGCCATGCAGGCGAAGGGTTTCGTCGAGCTGCTGGCCGATGTCGCTCGCCTGCCGCTGGACACGCTCTACAAGGCCGGCTGAGCTTTACTCCGGATCGAGGAGGCGCGGCCCCGGCCCCTCCCCGGCCAGCCGGTCGAGCGGATTGTGGAGCGGGCAGTCGCGCACCGACAGGCAGCCGCAGCCGATGCAGCCGTCGAGATGGTCGCGCAGCCGCGTCAGCCGCTCGATCCGGCGTTCCAGTTCTTCCTTCCAGGCGGAAGACAGCCGCGTCCAGTCAGCGACGGTCGGCGTACGTTCCTGCGGCAGGGCCTCGAAGGCCTCGCGAATGGTCTTCAGCGGCATGCCGGCGCGCTGCGCCACCTTGATGATCGCCACCCGGCGCAGAACCTCGCGCGGGTAACGCCGCTGGTTGCCCGGTGTCCGGTGGCTGCGGATCAGCCCTTCGGCCTCGTAGAAATGCAGGGCCGAGACAGCGAGGCCGCTGCGCCGTGCGACATCGCCGACGCTGAGCTCGCCCGGCAAGGACCATTGCTGGGACATCGGAAACGCCTCTTGACCTTAACCTTACTTGAGGTTCTATAAGCCCCGCTCCCGCGATGCAAACCGGAGCGATCCATGCACCAGAAGGTCGATACGAGGATCAGGCTGGCCCTGATCTATGGCAGCAGCCGCGAAGGCCGCTTCTGCGACAAGGTCGCCGGCTGGGCGATCTCGCAGATCCAGGGTGACGGCCCGTTCGACCTTTCCGTCGTCGATCCCGGCGAGATCGACCTGCCGCCGCGCCATGTCAGCGGCAAGCACCCGGCTCTCGAGGAACTCCGCCAGATCATCGGCTGGGCCGATGGTTTCGTCGTGGTGACGCCCGAATACAATCGCGGCTACCCGGCCATCCTGAAATTCCTGATCGACGCCGTAGGGCCGGAATGGCGCGGCAAGCCCGTCGGCTTCATCTCCTATGGCGGTATCTCCGGAGGCTTGCGCGCCGTCGAGCAGCTGCGCCTCGTCTTCGGAGAACTGCACGCCGCCCCGATCCGCGACGGTGTCGCCTTCGCCGATGTCTGGAGCCGCTTCGATGGCGAGGGGCAGTTGCTCAACGCCGACCGGGCCGAGCAGGCCATGGCGACGATGCTGGCACAGTTGCACTGGTGGGCGAGCGCGCTGCGCAACGCGCGCCAGGCCGTGCCCTACGGCCAGTTCGCTCCTGCCTGATACGTCACGCGAACGTGGGAAGAGCTTCACAAATCCGAACTGGTCGCGCTGCCTCGGGATGCGGAACAATGCCAATCCCAGATGAGGAGCCGACGGATATGAAGCTCAAACTTCTCCGCAACGCGACGCTGAAACTCGACTATGGCGGCAGGACCTTCCTGATCGACCCCGATTTCGGCCCGCGTCACAGCCGCCGCTCCTTCACCGGACGCTCGCAGAACCCGATGGTCGATCTGCCGGAGCCAATCGAGGACATCATCGCGGGCGTCGATACGGTGATCGTCTCGCATCTCCATGCCGATCACTTCGACGAGGTCGCCAAGGAGCGCCTGCCGAAGAACCTGCCGATCATCTGCCAGCCCGGAGACGAGGCGGCGATCGCGCAGGCGGGTTTCACCTCGATCACCGCGATCGACTGCTTCGTCAGGCTCGGCCAGATCGTGCTGAAGCGGCATCCGGCCCAGCACGGCACCGGCGCGGTCGTCGAGCTGATGGGCCCGGTGATGGGGCTGAGCTTCGAGGCGCCGGGCGAGCCGACGCTGTACTGGTGCGGCGACAGCGTGCTCTACCCGCCCCTGCGGGACGCGGTGGCGGCGACCGGGCCGGACATCGTCGTCACCCATTCCTGTGGCGCGATGTGGGACAACACGCTCATCGTCATGGATGGCGATCAGACGCTCGATCTGGCGGAGGCCTTCCCGCGCGCGACGGTGATCGCGACGCATATGGAAGCGCTCGATCACGCCACGGTCGACCGCGCGGCCTTGCGGAAATCCGCCAAGGAACGCGGCGTCGACATGAAGCGCCTGCGCATCCCCGCCGATGGCGAGACGATCGAACTCGGCGTTCCGGCGCTGGTTTGAGCCGTTGCTGCAAGTGCCGCCATGCTCGGGCTTGACCCGAGCATCTCTGGAAAGAGGGGCGCCTCTTGCTGCATGAGCTTCTCGGGTCGAAGCTCCGCTTCGCCCGAGAATGACGCCGAAGCGGCTACTCGCCCGCCTTCAGCTGCTTGGCGTAGATGTCCTTGTACTGCTCGCGCAGCAGGTTCTTCTGGACCTTGCCCATGGTGTTGCGCGGCAGCTCGGCCACGACGAAGACCTGCTTGGGCTGCTTGAACCTGGCGAGCCGCTGCTCCAGCGCGCTGGCGATGCCTTTCGCGGTGATATCCGCGCCGGGCTTGGCGACCACGACAGCGGTGACGCCCTCGCCGAAATCGGGATGCGGCACGCCGATGACGGCGCTCTCGATCACGCCCGGCATCTCGTCGATCTCGGTCTCGACCTCCTTGGGATAGACATTGTAGCCGCCGGTGATGATCAGGTCCTTGCCACGCCCGACGATGTGGACGTAGCCGGCGGGGTCGATCTTGCCGAGGTCGCCGGTGATGAAGAAGCCGTCGGGCCGGAACTCGGCCTTGGTCTTCTCCGGATTGCGCCAGTAGCCCTTGAAGACGTTCGGGCCCTTGACCTCGATCATGCCGATCTCGTCGGCTCCAAGCGTCTTGCCCGTCTCGGGGTCGACGACGCGCGCCGAGACCCCCGGAAGCGGGTAGCCGACAGTGCCGGCAACGCGATCCCCCTCATAGGGGTTCGAGGTGTTCATGTTGGTCTCGGTCATGCCGTAGCGCTCGAGAATGGCGTGGCCGGTCAGGGCGCTCCACTCGCGATGCGTCTCCGCCAGCAGCGGCGCCGAGCCGGAGACGAAGAGGCGCATGTGCTCGGTCGCCTCCCTGGTGAGCCGGGCATCCTGGAGCAGCCGGACGTAGAAGGTCGGCACGCCCATCATGCTCGTGGCCTGCGGCAGGTATCTGAAGACCTGATCGGGATCGAACTTGGGCAGCAGGATCATCGAGGCGCCGGCGAACAGGATCACGTTGGTCGCGACGAAGAGGCCGTGCGTGTGGAAGATCGGCAAAGCGTGCAGCAGCACGTCGCCCTGGCCGAAGCGCCAGTAGTCGACCAGCGCGAGCGCATTGGACGACAGGTTGTCGTGGCTCAGCATCGCGCCTTTGGAGCGGCCGGTCGTGCCGGAGGTGTAGAGGATGGCGGCGAGGTCATCCGGTCCGCGCGCGACATCGGCGAATTCCGCCGAGGCCGCATTCGCCTTGTCGAGCAGGCTGCCGGTGCCGATTCCAAGCGTCTCGAGCTTCGCGCCGGCCTTTTCGGCATAGGGACGCAGCGCCTGCGCCTTGGCCGGATCGCAGACGAAGACGGCAGGCTCGGCATCCCCGAGGAAATACTCGATCTCGGCCGGGGTATAGGCGGTGTTGAGCGGCAGGAAGATCGAGCCGGCGCGCACGGTGCCGAGATAGAGCATCAGGGCCTCGAAGCTCTTCTCGACCTGCACCGCCACGCGGTCGCCTGGCTTCACGCCAAGCGCCGCGAGGGCATTGGCGAAGCGGGCGGAGACATCCAGCATGTCGCCATAGGAGAACCGCCTTCCGTCATCGAGCTCGGCGAAGGGCGCATCCGGCGCAGGCATGCGCGAGCGGATGAGATCGAACAGGTGATTGCCCATGATTTCGGGTCCTTCCAGGCGTTTCCGTCTCAGAATATCGGACTGAATACCGCATTCAGTCCGATATTCCGGCTTTTTGATTCTGCATCGGCCTTGTCCGAAAACCGCGTCGCACTTTTCCGGCCGATGCTCTAGTTCGCCGCGGGGCGCAGCAGCTTGCGCACGCCGGACGAGGCCACCACCGTGTTGCGCGTGGCGAAAGCCTCGTGATGGGTCTCGATGTCGTCGAGGTCGTAGCGGTAATTGACCATGACGCCGTGCGACTCGCGCAAGCCCCGCGCCGAGAGATTGCCGCCGACATTGATGCGCTCCAGCCGCGCCCCGTTGCCAAGATGGAAGCGCGCGACAGGGTCGATGACCCGGCCCGAGCTCGTGCGAGCCCGCAGCATGTACTCCGCCATCATCTGGCCGAGCAGCTTGTCGCGGCGCGCCCTGGTCGCATCGTCGAGCGAGATGGTCTCGCCGGCCGGCCGCGCCAGTTCGGCACGCTCCTCATTGGTCAGGGCGACCTCGCCCGGCTCCGCCGCGATGCCGGCCAGCCAGCGCCCGAAGCCCGGAACCGGCGAGAGCGTGACGAAGGTGTCGAGTTCGCGCAGTTCGCGCTTCAGGTCTTCCGCGACCTGCTTGATCAGGAAATTGCCGAAGGAGATGCCGCGCAGCCCCTCCTGGCAGTTCGAGATCGAATAGAAAACCGCCGTCGTCGCCTGCTGCGCCGGCAGCACCTCGCGCTCGGGCTGAAGCACCTCGCCGATGCTGCGCGGGATCTCGGTGGTCAGCGCCACCTCGACGAAGATCAGCGGCTCGTCGACGAGCTGGGGATGGAAGAAGGCGAAGCAGCGCCGGTCGGCCGGCTCCAGCCGGCGCCTGAGATCGTCCCAGCCCTGGATCTCGTGTACCGCCTCGTAGCGGATGATCTTCTCCAGCACGTTCGCCGGCGTGCGCCAGTCGATGCGGCGCAGGACGAGAAAGCCGCGGTTGAACCAGGAACCGAAGAGATGGCGGAAATCGTCGTCGACCGCCTTGAGATCGGCCTGCTTTTCCATCGCCTCGAACAGCGCCTCGCGCATCCGCACCAGCACGGGCGTGCCTTCCGGCGCGAGGTTGAGGCGGCGCAGCAGTTCCTGGCGGCGTGGCTCGGCAGCAAGATGCAGCGCCGAGATCGCCGCCGCGTCGGGTTTGGTGCGATAGGCCTCGATCGCCTTTTCGAGCCGGCCGTGATCGGGCCCGAAGCGCTCCTGCAGCAGGTTGAAGAAGGCGAGCCGGCCGGGCTGGTCGAGACGCTGCCAAGCGTCGAGCACCGCCTGCGCCAGCGCCATTCCTGAGGCCTCGCCCCGGCCGGAGAGCAGATCCTCGCAGAGCCTGTCGATCGGGCGGGCGCGATTGCCGAGGAAGCGCTCGAAACCGATCAGGGCGCGCCCGCGGTCGGCCACGCTGGTCAGCAGTTCGCCCAGAAACGCCATATCCATGCTGGCTCCCAGTTCGACCCGGCTCGCGCTCCCGAAAACCGGGCTCCGCCTCGCAGATCGATGCAGTGATCCTATACGAGATTCAGCTCAGGAAAATCGGGCCTCAGCGCAGCAGGCTCCAGGCCTTCAGGAAGAAGTCCGGCGCGCCGAAATTGCCAGATTTCAGCGCCACGACCATCTCCGGCCCGTCGACGACACGCGTCCAGGGCACGCCGGGATCGATTTCCGGCCCGATTTCCAGGGTGCGGATGCCAAGGCCGAGCACGGTCGCGCCGGAGGTCTCGCCACCCGCGACGAGAAGCCGCGTCACGCCGCCTTCAGACAGGCGCCTGGCGACCTCGGCGAAGGCGTGCTCGACGATGCTGCCGGCCCTCTCGCGGCCGAGCTTGTCCTGCACCGCCGACACTTCGGCCGGGTCATCGCTGGAATAGACGAGGAACGGCTTGTCCTGCGGCTGCGCCAGCGCCCAGTCGGCGAGCCCCGCCGCATCCTGGCTGCCATCGGCGAGCGCCAGCGGATCGACCTTGAGCGCCGGGTAGCCAGCGTCCAGCGCCGCCTTGATCTGCCCGCGCGTCGCGGTCGAGCAACTGCCGGAGATGATGCCGGCGCGGCCGGCGGGCGCCTTCAGATCCTGCGGGCCGGGACGCTCCGGCAGCAGGCCGGCGCGGCGGAAGTTCTGCGGCAGGCCCATGGCGATGCCCGAGCCGCCGGTCAGCAGGACATGCTCCGACACGGCATGGCCGAGCGTCATCAGATCCTCATTGGTCAGGGCGTCGGTGACGGCATAGCGCACGCCGTCGGCCTGCAGCCTGGCGAGGCGCGCCTTCACGGCGCTGGGGCCGGCGAGCACGCTCGTGTAGTCGACGAGCCCGACCTCCGTCCCGGCCTGCCCCGCCATCAGCCGCATCAGGTTGGAATCCCGCATCGGCGTGAGCGGATGGTCCTTCATGGAGCTTTCGTGCAGCGGCACGGCTCCGACGAAGAGATAGCCCTGATAGATCGAGCGGCCATTGGCCGGGAAAGCCGGGCAGACGATCGCAAGCCCGGCGCCCAGCCGCTCCGCCAGCGCATTCGCGACCGGGCCGATATTGCCCTCCGCGGTCGAATCGAAGGTCGAGCAGTACTTGAACAGGATCTGGCGCGCGCCGCCCTTCAGCAGCGCCTCGCAGGCCGCGAGCGAATCCGCGACCGCCTCCGACACCGGGTTGGTCCGGGATTTCAGCGCGACGACCACCGCATCGGCCTCCGGCAGCGTGCTGCCCGCCGCAGGCACGCCGATGACCTGCACGGTCCGCATGCCCGCACGGTTCAGCATCAGCGCGACATCGGTCGCGCCGGTCATGTCATCGGCAATCACGCCCAGCAGCATTCGGTCCTCTCCCCCGGACATCCGGCTCGGTTCTTCCCACCAGTTCTAGCGGCCGATCACCGGCTAGGCGACCGCCATCGCCGCATCCGGCCGTCGCCCTGACGGCATGCGTCGCCGCTTTGCCCGCCCGTGGTCCAGCGCTGCCTTTCGATGAGGCAGCGCTGCCCGCGAATTGATGCGGCGCATGATCGACGGCCCCGCCATTCTGAGTCAGTTTGGTGCCATGAGGAACGAATTCGGCGATCTGGCTTTTGCCGGCGCCGCCGGATGCGCTGTCACAAAACCATCAAAAACGGGGGAAAGCATGAAGCTGTTGAAGGTTGCCGTCTCTGCTGCCGCTCTCGCGCTCGCCGCACTGCCCGCTCTGGCACAGGCGCCCTCGACCTTGCGCATCGGGCTGCAGGAAGACCCGGACATGCTCGACCCGCACAAGGCGCGCACCTTCGTCGGGCGCATCGTCTTCATGGGCCTGTGCGACAGGCTGGTCGACATCACGCCGGAGCTGAAGCTGGTGCCGCGGCTGGCGACGGAGTGGAGCTTCTCCACGGACGGGCTGACGCTGACGATGAAGCTGCGCGGCGACGCGAAGTTCCATGACGGCGAGCCCTTCAATGCCGAAGCCGCCAAGGCCAATCTGGAACGTGCGATGACGCTGCCGGACTCGCTGCGCAAATCGGAGCTGGCCTCGGTCGACAAGGTCGAGGCGCCCGACGCGGCGACGCTGGTGCTGAAGCTGAAGCGCCCCGACGCGACGCTGCTGTCGCAGCTGACCGACCGTGCCGGCATGATGCTGTCGCCCAAGACCCTCTCAGGCGACGTCACGGCGAAGCCGGTCTGTTCCGGCCCCTACAAATTCGTCGAGCGCGTCCAGAATGACCGCATCGTGCTGGAGAAGTTCCGGGAGCATTGGGAGGCGGACAAGTACAATTTCGACCGCATCATCTATCGCTCGATCCCCGACACGACGGTGCGCCTGGCCAATCTGCGCTCCGGCGAGCTCGACATGCTGGAGCGGCTCGCGCCGACCGACGTGAAGTCGGCCCAATCCGACAAGTCGCTGAGGGTCATGAGCATGGCCAATCTCGGCTACCAGGGCATCACCATCAACACTAGCAACGGCGATGCGGCCAAGCAGCCGATGGGCCAGGACAAGCGCGTGCGCCAGGCTCTCTCTCTCTCGATCGACCGCAAGGTGCTGAGCCAGGTCGTGTTCGAAGGGCTCTACGAGCCGATGAACCAGCCCTTCAATCCCGGCAACTTCTATATCAGCGCCGACCTGCCTGTTCCCGCGCGCGACGTCGCGAAGGCCAAGGCGCTGCTCAAGGAAGCCGGGCAGCCCAAGGTCACGGCCGAGCTCTTCGTCACCAACAACCCCGTCGACGCCCAGCTCGGGCAGGTGATCCAGGCGATGGCGCAGGAAGCCGGCATCGACATCCAGATCCGCTCTACCGAGTTCGCCAGCCAGCTGCGCGACCAGCAGCAGGGCAAGTTCCAGATGAGCCGTATCGGCTGGTCCGGCCGCATCGACCCGGACGGCAACATCCACCCCTTCGTCACCACCGGCGGCGGCCAGAACGACGGCAAGTACTCCAACCCCGAAGTCGACAAGCTGCTCAACCAGGCCCGTACCGTCTACGAACCGGCCGAGCGCAAGAAGCTTTACGACGCTGCGCAGAAGATCCTGCAGGACGAGTTGCCGATCGTCTATCTCTACAACCAGACGGTGTTCTTCGCGATGCGCGCCAATATGCAGGGGTTCGTTATCAACCCGGACGGGATGATCCGGCTTGCCGGGCTGAAGCGTTCGTGACGGCGCCCATGCCGTGAGGAGTGGCCCATGGCCACGCTCGTCATTCGCCGCTTTCTGATAGCGATACCGACGCTGTTCCTGGTATCGCTCTTCGTCTTCGCCCTGCAGCGTGCGCTGCCGGGCGACCCCTTCCTCGTCATCGCCGGCGAGGAGCGCGACCCTGAGGTGATCGCCCGGCTGCGCGAAATCTACCGCATGGACGATCCCGTCTTCGTCCAGTTCTTCGCCTGGCTCGGGCAGGTCGTGCAGGGCGATTTCGGCCGCTCGTTGCGCACCGGCGAGCCTGTGCTGAACCTGATCCTGCAGAAGCTGCCGGTGACGATCCAGCTCGCCACCGCCTCGATCCTCGTCGCGATCTGCATCGGCATTCCGATCGGCATCCTCGCTGCGCGACGCAAGGGCACGGTCGTCGACTATTCCGCCAGCGCGGTGGCGCTGTCAGGATTGTCGATCCCGAATTTCTGGTTCGGGATCATGTTGATCCTGCTCGTGTCGGTGCATCTCAAATGGCTGCCGGCCTCGGGCTATGAATCGATCTTCGTCCACCCCTGGGAGGCGATCCAGCGGCTGATCATGCCGGCCTTCGTGCTCGGCAACGGGCTCGCGGCCTTCCTGATGCGCCATACCCGCTCGGCGATGCTGGAGGTGCTGCGCTCCGACTATGTCCGCACCGCCCGCGCCAAGGGGCTCGACGAGGATACGGTCGTGCATCGCCATGCGCTGCGTAACGCGCTGGTGCCGATCATCACGCTGACGACGCTGCTCTTCGGCGAACTGCTCGCCGGCGCGGTGCTGACAGAGCAGGTCTTCACCATCCCCGGCTTCGGCAAGCTGATCGTCGACGCGGTGTTCAACCGCGACTACGGCGTGGTCCAGGGCGTCGTGCTGTGCACGGCCATCGGCTTCATCCTGATGAACCTGATCGCCGACATCCTCTACATCCTCGTCAATCCGCGCCTGAGGAGCGGCTGATGGCGTCGCTCGATTCCATTTCCTCCGCCGGCGCTTCGGCCGGGCTTGCCGCGCGTCCCGGCGTGCTTTCCCGCCTCGTCCGCAACAAATCGGCGCTGTTCGGCGGCAGCATCGTGCTGGTCTTCGTGCTGATGGCGGTGCTCGCGCCGATCCTGCCGCTGGCCGACCCGTTCAAGTCCAACTTCCTCGCCATCCGCAAGCCGCCCTCCGAGATCTACTGGTTCGGCACGGACGAACTCGGCCGCGATCAGGTCTCGCGGCTGTTCTTCGGGGCGCAGGCCTCGCTGCTGGCCGGCATCGTCTCCGTGCTGATCGCGGTGGTGATCGGGCTGCCCTTCGGGCTGCTGGCGGGATGGTATGGCGGCTGGACCGACATCGTGATCTCGCGCGTCACCGAGGCACTGCTGGCCTGCCCCTTCCTGATCCTCGCCATCGCCTTCGCCGCGATACTCGGGCCGTCGCTGACCAACGCGATGATCGCGATCGGCCTGTCGGCCGTGCCGATCTTCATCCGGCTGGTGCGCGGCCAGGTGATGAGCGTGAAGGCGGAAGATTTCGTCGAGGGGGCGCGCGCGGTCGGCGCGCGGGACCTGCGATTGATGTTCCGCCATGTCCTGCCCAACACCCTGTCCCCCATCGTGGTGCAGTCGACATTGTTCATGGCGCAGGCGATCATCCTCGAAGCTGCCCTCTCCTTCCTCGGTCTCGGCCAGCAGCCGCCGGCACCGTCCTGGGGGCAGATGCTCAACGTCGCCAAGAACTTCATGGAGCAGGCGCCGTGGATGTCGGTGGCGCCGGGCATTTGCATCTTCCTCGCCGTGCTCGGCTTCAACCTGCTCGGCGACGGCCTGCGCGACGCGCTCGATCCAAAAGAAAACTAGGCTTTCAAGGACACGCCCATGTTTACGACCCGCCCCGAAATCCTCGGAACTTTCGGCGTCGTCACCTCGACGCACTGGCTCGCCACCGCTTCCGGCATGGCGATGCTGGAGAAGGGCGGCAACGCCTTCGACGCCTGCGCCGCCGCCGCCTTCGTGCTGCAAGTGGTGGAGCCGCATCTCGTCGGCCCCGCTGGCGACATGCCGGCGGTGTTCTATTCGGCCGAGACGAAGAAGGTCGAGACGCTCTGCGCCCAGGGCCCGGCACCGCAAGCCGCCACGATCGCGGCTTACAAGGCGCTGGGCCTCGACCTGATCCCCGGCTCCGGTCTTCTCGCCACCGTGATCCCCGGCGCCTTCGGCGGCTGGATGACGCTGCTGCGCGACCACGGCCGCCTCAAGCTGCGCGAGGTTCTGGAGCCGGCGATCGGCTATTTCGAGAACGGGCACCCGATGCTGCCGCGCGTCTCGGATTCGATCCGCGAGCTGACCGACCTCTTCACCAACGACTGGTCGACATCGGGCGCGGTCTACCTCCCCGGCGGCAATGTGCCTGAGGCACGCAAGCTCTTCGCCAACAAGGCCGCAGCCGCGACCTACAGGCGGATTCTCGAGGAGGCGGAAGCAAAGGGCAGCGACCGGCAGGAGCAGATCCAGGGCGCCTATGACGCCTGGTACAAGGGCTTCGTGGCCGAGGCGATGGATCGCTTCTGCCACACGCAGGAGGTGATGGATTCATCGGGCCGTCGCAACAAGGGCCTGCTGACCGCGGACGACATGGCGAATTACCGGCCGACCTACGAGACGCCGACCTCCACGACCTATCATGACTGGGAGGTCTTCAAGATCGGCCCCTGGGGTCAGGGCCCCGCCTTCCTGCAGACGCTGAAGATCCTGGAGGGCGTCGATCTCGCCGGGATGGGGCCGGCGAGTCCCGAATTCGTCCACCACGTCGTCGAGGCGATGAAGCTCGCCTTCGCCGACCGGGAGGCCTATTACGGCGACCCGGACTTCGTGAAGGTGCCGCTCGACACCCTGCTGTCGGTGGATTACGCCGCCGCGCGGCGCAGCCTGATCGGCGAGCGCGCCTCGCTGGAGCTGCGCCCCGGCATCGTGCCGGGCTACGAGGCCCAGGTCGCGCATGCGCTCAAGGCGCTCGGCGCCATCGCCCAGCCGGCCCAGGGCGGCGCCAGCGTCGGCGAGCCGACCATGGCCTCGATGGTCGCGGCGGGGCGCAAGGGCGATACCGTCCATATCGACGTCATCGACAAATGGGGCAACATGATCGCGGCGACGCCCTCGGGCGGCTGGCTGCAATCCTCGCCGGTCATTCCGGAACTCGGCTTCCCGCTGAATTCCCGCGCGCAGATGTTCTGGCTGGAGGAAGGCCTGCCCTCCTCGCTCGCGCCCGGCAAGCGTCCGCGCACGACGCTGACGCCGACGATCGCCTTCGAGAAGGGCGAGCCTCGCCTCGCCTTCGGCACGCCGGGCGGCGACCAGCAGGAGCAATGGCAGCTCGGCCTCTTCCTGCGCCGGGTCCATCACGGCCTCAACCTGCAGGAGGCGATCGACCTGCCGCTGTTCCATACACAGCATTTCCCCTCGTCCTTCTATCCGCGCAGCTCGCGGCCCGGCCACATGATGATCGAGGAGAGCATCGGCGCCGCCGCGCTCGCCGAACTGGAACGCCGCGGCCATGTGCTGGAAAAGGCGCCGGCCTGGACGGTCGGGCGCCTCACTGCGGCGGAACGTGGCAATGACGGGCTCTTGCGCGCGGCGGCCACGCCGCGTCTGATGCAGGCCTATGCCGCCGGCCGCTGAGGAACTCGCAGCATGACCTGGTCCATCGTCGCGCGCGACGCCGCCACCGGCGCCTATGGCGTCGCCGTCTCGACCTGCGCCTTCGCCGTCGGCTCGCGAGTGCCCTATGGCGGCGGCCGGATCGGCGCCATCGCGACCCAGGCCTTCGTCAATCCGCTCTACGGGGTGGACGGCCTGCGGCTTCTGCAGGAGGGCCGCTCGGCCCTCGAGATCGTCGCGACGTTGACCGCGGCCGACGAGGGCCGTGCCCATCGCCAGCTCCATGTCATCGACCGCGACGGCCGGATCGCCGCCCATACGGGCGCGTCCTGCATCGACTGGTGCGGAGCGGTCGACGGGCCGCAAGTCTCCGTCGCCGGCAACATGCTGTCCGGGCCGGAGGTCGTGCAGGAGTCGCTGAAGGCCTATATCGCGGCCTCCGCGCGCGACTTCGACGAGCGCCTGCTGGTGGCGCTGGAGGCCGGGGAGAAGGCAGGCGGCGACAAGCGCGGCAAGCAATCCGCCGCTATCCGCATCTGGAACGGCGAGCCGGTGCCGAGCTTCGACATCCGCGTCGATGATCACGTCGAGCCGCTGAAGGAGCTGCGCCGGCTCTGGCGGGTGGCGCATCAGCGCTACGTGCCATTCCAGCAGGCCGCCCCTTCGCGCAGCCGCCCCGCCGGGGTCACCGACCGCGCCGAGCTCGACAGGCTCTGCGAGGACTACGCCGCGAACTGGAACGCGCGCCACCCGGAATAGCGTCGCCGGCGGCGGGACGCCTCGGCGGGCGATTGCCCCGCGAAACAAAAAGGGCCGCGACAGCGGCCCTTTCCTGTTCTTGCAGTCTTCAGCGCTCCGCCTGCAGGCGGTCTCTGCTCAGGTCAGCTTGCCGCGCGCCGCGACCGGAAGCTCGCCGATCAGCTTGTTGCCGCGCACGGTGATCAGCCGATCGACCATGTTGACGACGACGCAGACATGGTTGGGCACGATGCGGACGACTTCGCCGACCACGGGCCGCTCATTCGTGCCGGAGAGATCGAGGAAGCCGTGCTCTTCGGCGAACTGCGCGATCCGGGCCAGCGGATACTCGAGAATATGGCCGTGGCCGTCGAGATTGCCCTTGTCGCTGGTCAGCGTCTTCGAGCCGGAATCGAGGATGCCGCGCTCCGGCGCCGCCCGGCTGACCACCGAGGCGTAGACGGTCAGCGCGCAGTCATCCAGCGTCGCGACGCCAGCCGCGATCTGCATGCGATCGTTGAAGATCGAGGTGCCCGAGCGGTGCTCGGTCGAACCCTTGAGCTTGCCGATATGCGGCAAATTGGGCGAGCCGCCGGTCGAGACGATGTCGGCCTTGAGACCGGCATCGCGCAGGCCGGCATTGGCGGTGTCCAGGAAGACCTGCGTCCGCTCCCAGCCATCTTCCGGCGGATACATCAGGAAGCCGGCGAAGCGCAGGCCGGGCGAGGCCGCGATCATCCTGGCGAGTTCGACCGCCTCGCCGGGCGTCTCGACGCCGGCGCGCTTGCGGCCGGTGTCGCACTCCACGACGACCTCGAGGTCGCGGCCAGCGATGGCTGCCGCACGCGGCAGGCCCGAGATCGTGACGGGATTGTCGGCGGCGACGATCATCCTGACGCGGCGCTGCAGCGCGCCGAGACGGCCCAGCTTCTCCTCGCCGAGGATGTTGTAGCTGATCATGATGTCGTCGATGCCGCCATCGGCCATGACCTCGGCCTCGCCGAGCTTCTGGCAGGTGATGCCGCGCGCGCCGGCCTCGATCTGGAGCCGCGCCAGCTCGGGCGACTTGTGCGTCTTGATATGCGGACGGTTGGCGATGCCGACGGCGTCGCATGTTGCCTGCAGCCGGGCGATGTTGGCATCGACCTTGTCGAGGTCGATCACCACGGCGGGGGTGCCGTAGACGCGCGCGATCTCGGCCGCGAGCGGCGTGGCGGCCGGCTGGTCGACGGCCGGCGAGGTGGTCGCGGTCACGCTCATGGGTGCACCTTGACGATGACCTCGATCTCGACGGTCATGCGGTTCGGCAGCGAGCCCATGCCGACGGCCGAGCGGGCATGGCGACCGCGGTCGCCGAGCACGGCGACGAACAGGTCCGAACAGCCGTTGATGACCTTGGGATGATCGGAGAAGTCCGGCGCGGCGTTGACCATGCCGAGCAGCTTGACGATCTCGACCTTGTCGAGCGAGCCCGCCGCCTTCTTCATCGCGGCGAGCAGGCCGAGACCCGTCTGCCTGGCGTGCTCGTAGGCCTGCTCGATCGTGACGTCGGCGCCGACCTTGCCGGTCGGGTAGGTGCCGTCTGCCCGCTTCGGCCCCTGGCCGGAGAGATAGATCATGTCGCCAACCTGCTTGAAGCTGACATAGGTCGCGACCGGCGTCGGCACCTCCGGCAGCGTCAGCCCCAGTTCCTTCAGCTTGTCATCGGCGCTCATGGCGTTCCTCTCTTCAGTCCTTTGCCGACGCCTGTCGCGTCAGCTTTCCAAATCGCGGCGCATGTAACGGGCCGCGTCGTCATAGCTGGCAAGCTTGCGGGCAAGCGCGGGGTCGTCCACCTCGCGAAAGCCCTGGCGGCGCCAGAAACCGCTGGAATCGTTGAC
>NZ_JBIWYK010000021.1:0-15431 GCF_044752385.1 Allobosea sp. CER48
GATTTCGGGGCGCGCGAGATCTATGGCGGGCTCTCGCTGCCGGCGATCTGGCCACAGGGCGCGGGCTATGCCGACGAACTCTTCCGCGGGCATGCCATCCTGGCCTTCGGGCTGATCGGGCTTGTCGCGCTGCATATCTGCCTGGCGCTCGACGACTATATCCGGCAAGCTCCGGCCGCCCACCCGAAAGAGGCGGCGCACGCCGAAGCCTCTTCCCTTCCGCGCCCGGATATGCCATAGGCCCGGCCTCAACCGCGTGGGAGGCGTGCCGGTCGCCAGCCGGATCATAGGCGCCGCACCACGCACTGCAACCACCCCGGCCCCAACGAAGAGCGTTGGCAGGCAGGGGCGTCGTCGTTCCGATAGGCAGCGGGGCGGACGGCAGGAGCAGCCATCATGGCAAAGAAGATCACGGGCTACGTGAAGCTTCAGGTTCCGGCGGGCGCGGCCAATCCGTCGCCGCCGATCGGTCCCGCGCTCGGTCAGCGCGGCCTCAACATCATGGAATTCTGCAAGGCCTTCAATGCGAAGACCCAGCAGATGGAAAAGGGTATGCCGATCCCGGTGATCATCACCGCCTATGCGGATCGCTCCTTCACCTTCGAGATGAAGCAGCCGCCGGTCTCCTACTGGCTGAAGAAGGCTGCGGGCCTGGCTTCGGGTTCGAAGACCCCGGGCAAGGGCGGCAACGTCGGCAAGGTCACCACTGCGCAGATTGCCGAGATCGCCGAGAAGAAGATGGCCGATCTCAACTGCGACACCGTCGAATCGGCTTCGGCCATGATCCGTGGCTCGGCCCGCTCGATGGGCCTGGAAGTCGTGGGCTGAGGGGAGGCTGACAATGGCACATGTGGGAAAGCGCGTCGTCAAGGGCCGTGAAGGCATTGACCGCACCAAGCTCTACTCGCTCGATCAGGCCGTGACCTTCATCAAGGATCGCGCCAACGCCAAGTTCGACGAGACCGTCGAGATCGCGATGAACCTCGGCGTCGATCCGCGTCACGCCGACCAGATGGTCCGCGGCGTCTGCAACCTGCCGAACGGCTCGGGTCGTACGCTGCGCGTCGCCGTCTTCGCTCGCGGCGCCAAGGCCGACGAGGCCAAGGCCGCCGGTGCGGACATCGTCGGCGCCGAGGAGCTGGTCGAGACCGTCCAGAAGGGCGAGATCAACTTCGACCGCTGCATCGCGACCCCGGACATGATGGGTCTCGTCGGCCGTCTCGGTAAGGTGCTCGGCCCGCGCGGCCTGATGCCGAACCCGCGCGTCGGCACCGTCACCATGGACGTCACCGCCGCCGTCGCCGCCTCCAAGGGCGGTTCGGTCGAGTTCCGCGTCGAGAAGGCCGGCATCATCCACGCCGCTGTCGGCAAGGCCTCGTTCTCGGCCGAGAAGCTCTCCGAGAACATCAAGGCGTTCGTCGACTCCGTCGCCAAGGCGAAGCCGACCGGCGCCAAGGGCACCTATATCCAGCGCGTCGCGATCTCGTCGACCATGGGTCCGGGCGTCAAGGTCGAGCCGAACACCGTCATCGGCGGCTGATATCAGGGAAGGGCGGTCGCTGCGGCGGCCGCCCGCCCGCTCTTGATTTCGTGAAGTCAAGAGCCTACTTGGCAGAAGCAGGCGAAAGCGCTATACGCACGCCTGTTTCCACGAGTGACAAGGCTCCGGCGTGCTTGACACGAAGGGGTCTGTTTCGCGTTTTTCGGCGGATTTTCGCCGAAGAATGGGTGTTTCAGGGGCGAGGGAGCGATCCTTCGAGCAGGAATCACCCAGTCCTGTCTGAGACTGCAGGTGCCTTCCCGGTTCGTCCGGGAGCATAATTTCGCCAAGAGGCCTGCATAGACGGTGCAAGAGCTCAATCCCGGATCTCAGGATCCGGAGAAGACGGTTCGAACCATCTCGCCCGGTCGCGGCCTCATCGAGGTTCGGGAGCGGGGACAGGGCACCAAGCGTCGCTTCGCAGGACGCCGGTGTCAACCGGGGTTCCAGGAAGCGGCATTTGCAACCGGCGGCGAGCCTTCAAAAGCTTGTCGCCTACCGGAGAGAGCCCAGTGGATAAAGCGGCAAAGAAAGATGCCGTCGCGTCGCTGAACGATGTGTTTGCGAACACGTCGGTCGTCGTCGTGGCCCACTATGCGGGCTTGACCGTGGCCCAGTTCCAGAAGCTTCGTCGCGAGATGAAGGCGAATGGCGCCACTGTTAAGGTCGCAAAGAACCGCTTGGCCAAGATCGCTCTTGAAGGCACCGACGTCGCGTCCATCAGCAACCTGCTGACGGGTCCCACCCTGATCGCTTATTCCAACGATCCGGTCGCGGCGCCGAAGGTCGCCAGCGCATTCGCCAAGGAGAACGACAAGCTCGTCATCCTGGGCGGCGCGATGGGCAAGACCGCCCTGAACCCCGATGGTGTCAAGGCCCTGGCCACGATGCCCTCGCTCGACGAACTGCGCGCCAAGCTCATCGGCCTTGTCCAGGCCCCGGCTACGAAGATCGCGCAGCTCACGAACGCGCCCGCCGGCAAGCTGGCTCGCGTGGTTCAGGCATACGCCGACAAGAATGCGGCTTGATAGCCAGCAAACCCTTATCGTTCGAACCTCTTAAAACAGGAAGTTTAACATGGCCGATCTCGCCAAGCTCGTCGACGAGCTGTCGTCGCTCACCGTTCTCGAGGCTGCTGACCTCGCCAAGATGCTCGAAGAGAAGTGGGGCGTTTCCGCTGCCGCCGCCGTCGCCGTTGCGGCTGGCCCGGCTGCTGGTGGCGCTGCCGCCGCCGCTGCTGAAGAGCAGACCGAGTTCACCGTTGTCCTGGCTTCGGCCGGCGACAAGAAGATCGAGGTGATCAAGGAAGTCCGCGCCATCACCGGCCTGGGCCTCAAGGAAGCCAAGGACCTCGTTGAGGGCGCTCCGAAGCCGCTCAAGGAAGGCGTTGCCAAGGACGAGGCCGAGAAGCTCAAGAAGCAGCTCGAGGCCGTCGGCGCCAAGGTCGAGCTCAAGTGAGCTAGGGCCGGCTGATGCCGGTCCGACCGTAGTCACTATCGACAGTCCCGGGGCGGCTACGCCTCCGGGGCTGTTGCGTCGTTTCCGCGCCGGAGCGCGGGAGTAGTTGCTGGAGCCTGCCGCAACCATGCGGCGAAGCTCCGATTGAAATGCAGGTCGGCGCGATGCGGCGCCGAACGGCTCACCCGGCGGCCTGGTGCCGCCCTTGTCCCGGACCGCCGGGTGAGCCGTCCGAAGAGATTGCGAGGAACAACATGGTCAATTCGCTCCAGGGTCGCAGGCGCGTCCGCAAGTTCTTCGGCAAACTCAAGGAAGTGGCTGAGATGCCGAACCTCATCGAGGTTCAGAAGGCGTCCTATGACCAGTTTCTGATGGTCGACGAGCCCAAGGGCGGCCGGCCCGACGAAGGGCTTCAGACCGTCTTCAGGTCGGTCTTCCCGATCGGCGATTTCTCCGGCGCCTCGCTGCTGGAGTTCGTGAAGTACACCTTCGAGCCGCCGAAATACGATGTCGACGAGTGCCGCCAGCGCGGCATGACGTTCTCGGCGCCGCTCAAGGTGACGCTGCGCCTGATCGTGTTCGATATCGATCCGGACACCCAGGCGAAGTCGGTCAAGGACATCAAGGAGCAGGATGTCTACATGGGCGACATGCCGCTCATGACGGATAACGGCACCTTCATCGTCAACGGCACCGAGCGCGTCATCGTCTCGCAGATGCACCGCTCGCCGGGCGTGTTCTTCGACCACGACAAGGGCAAGACCCATTCGTCGGGCAAGCTGCTTTTCGCGGCCCGCATCATCCCCTATCGCGGTTCCTGGCTCGACATCGAGTTCGACGCCAAGGACATCGTCTACGCCCGTATCGACCGGAAGCGTAAGATCCCGGTCACCTCGCTGCTGTTCGCGCTCGGCATGGACGGCGAGGAGATCCTCAACCGCTTCTACAACCACATCGCCTACACCAAGGACGCCAAGGGCTGGCGCGTTCCCTACGATGCGGAGCGCATGAAGGGCTTCAAGGCCACCGAGGACCTGATCGACGCCGACACCGGCGAGGTCGTGGTCGAGGCCGGCAAGAAGCTCGTCGCCCGCACCGCCCGTCAGCTCGCCGAGAAGGGCCTGAAGTTCCTGCGCGCGCAGGACGAGGACCTGTACGGCCAGTACATCGCCGAGGACCTGGTCAACCCCGCCACGGGCGAGATCTTCGCCGAGGCCGGCGAGGAAATCTCCGAGAAGCTGCTGAAGCAGCTCGTCGACGACGGCTTCGAAGAGATCCCTGTGCTGGATATCGACCACATCACGGTCGGCCCCTACATCCGCAACACGCTCAACGTCGACAAGAACTCGCGCCGCGAGGAGGCCCTGTTCGACATCTACCGCGTGATGCGTCCGGGCGAGCCGCCGACCCTCGAGACGGCTGAGAACATGTTCCAGTCGCTGTTCTTCGACGCCGAGCGCTACGACCTCTCGGCCGTCGGCCGCGTGAAGATGAACATGCGCCTCGACCTCGACGCCGAGGACACCGTGCGCATCCTGCGCAAGGAGGACATCTTCGCGGTCGTCAAGGCGCTGGTGGACCTGCGCGACGGCAAGGGCGAGATCGACGACATCGACCATCTCGGCAACCGCCGCGTGCGTTCGGTCGGCGAGCTCATGGAGAACCAGTATCGCCTGGGCCTCCTGCGCATGGAGCGCGCCATCAAGGAGCGCATGTCCTCGGTCGATATCGACACGGTCATGCCGCAGGACCTGATCAACGCCAAGCCGGCGGCGGCTGCCGTGCGCGAGTTCTTCGGCTCGTCGCAGCTCTCGCAGTTCATGGACCAGACGAACCCCCTCTCCGAGGTCACGCACAAGCGTCGCCTTTCGGCGCTTGGCCCGGGCGGCCTGACCCGCGAACGTGCCGGCTTCGAGGTGCGCGACGTGCATCCCACGCACTATGGCCGCATCTGCCCGATCGAGACGCCGGAAGGCCCGAATATCGGCCTGATCAACTCGCTCGCCACCTTCGCGCGGGTGAACAAGTACGGCTTCATCGAGAGCCCCTACCGCCGCATCCGCGACGGCAAGGTCACGAATGAGGTGATCTATCTCTCGGCGATGGAAGAGGCGAAGTACAATGTCGCCCAGGCGAATGCCGCCGTCGACGCCGAAGGGCGCCTGACGGACGACCTGATCGTCTGCCGCCGCGCCGGCGAAGTCATCGTCACGCCGGTCGACAAGGTCGACTTCCAGGACGTGTCGCCGAAGCAGCTCGTTTCGGTCGCCGCGGCGCTGATCCCGTTCCTCGAGAATGACGACGCCAACCGCGCGCTGATGGGCTCGAACATGCAGCGCCAGGCGGTGCCGCTGGTTCGCGCCGATGCGCCCTTCGTCGGCACCGGCATGGAAGCGGTCGTCGCCCGTGACTCGGGCGCGGCCATCGCGGCCCGCCGCGCCGGCGTCGTCGACCAGGTCGACGCGACGCGTATCGTCATCCGCGCTTCGGAGGAGATGGATCCGACGAAGCCGGGCGTCGACATCTATCGGTTGCAGAAGTTCCAGCGCTCGAACCAGTCGACCTGCATCACGCAGCGTCCGCTGGTGCGTGTCGGCGACGTCGTCAAGAAGGGCGATATCGTCGCGGACGGCCCGTCGACGGAGTTCGGCGAGCTCGCGCTCGGCCGCAACGTGCTCGTCGCGTTCATGCCGTGGAACGGCTACAACTTCGAGGACTCGATCCTTCTCTCCGAGAACATCGTGGCCCAGGACGTCTTCACCTCGATCCATATCGAGGAGTTCGAGGTCATGGCCCGCGACACCAAGCTCGGCCCGGAGGAAATCACGCGCGACATTCCGAACGTCTCGGAAGAGGCGCTGAAGAACCTCGACGAAGCCGGCATCGTCTATATCGGCGCTGAGGTGGCGGCGGGCGACATCCTCGTCGGCAAGATCACGCCGAAGGGCGAGAGCCCGATGACGCCGGAAGAGAAGCTGCTGCGCGCCATCTTCGGCGAGAAGGCTTCGGACGTGCGCGACACCTCGCTGCGCGTTCCGCCGGGCGTGCAGGGCACGATCGTCGAGGTCCGTGTGTTCAACCGCCACGGCGTCGACAAGGACGAGCGTGCCCAGGCGATCGAGCGCGAGGAGATCGAGCGTCTCGCCAAGGACCGTGACGACGAGCAGGCTATCCTGGACCGCAACACCTTCGCGCGTCTGGCCGAGATCCTGACCGGCAAGACCGGCCTCGCCGGCCCGAAGGGCTTCAAGAAGGACACGGTCATCACCCGCGAGGTGATGAGCGAGTTCCCGCGTTCGCAGTGGTGGCTGTTCGCGACCGCCGAAGACTCGCTGATGACCGAGATCGAGGCGATGCGGAAGCAGTACGACGAGTCGAAGAAGCGTCTCGAGCAGCGCTTCCTCGACAAGGTCGAGAAGCTGCAGCGCGGCGACGAACTGCCTCCGGGCGTGATGAAGATGGTCAAGGTCTTCGTCGCGGTGAAGCGCAAGATCCAGCCGGGCGACAAGATGGCCGGCCGTCACGGCAACAAGGGCGTGGTCTCGCGCATCGTGCCGGTGGAGGACATGCCGTTCCTCGAGGACGGCACCCATGCCGACATCGTGCTGAACCCGCTCGGCGTGCCCTCGCGCATGAACGTCGGCCAGATCCTGGAAACGCATCTGGGATGGGCGGCTGCGGGCCTTGGCAAGCAGATCGGCAAGGCGCTCGACGCGTACAAGAAGTCGAACGACTTCAAGGCGCTGAAGGCCCAGTTCGATGCCGTCTACGAGGATAACGAGATCATCGCCTCGATGGACGAGAACGAACTGGTCGAAATGGGCCAGAACCTGCGGCGGGGCGTGCCGGTGGCGACACCGGTCTTCAACGGCGCCAAGGAGGCCGATATCGAGCGGCTGCTGGAGCAGGCCGGACTGCACTCGTCGGGTCAGTCGACCCTCTATGACGGGCGCACGGGTGAGCCTTTCGACCGCAAGGTCACGATGGGCTACATCTACATGCTCAAGCTGCACCACCTCGTGGACGACAAGATCCACGCGCGTTCGATCGGCCCTTACTCGCTCGTCACCCAGCAGCCGCTGGGCGGCAAGGCGCAGTTCGGCGGCCAGCGCTTCGGCGAAATGGAGGTCTGGGCGCTCGAGGCTTACGGCGCGGCCTACACGCTGCAGGAGATGCTGACGGTGAAGTCGGACGACGTCGCGGGCCGTACCAAGGTCTACGAGTCGATCGTGCGCGGCGAGGACAACTTCGAAGCCGGCATCCCCGAGAGCTTCAACGTTCTCGTCAAGGAGATGCGTTCGCTCGGCCTCAACGTCGAGCTCGTCAACAACAAGGCGAAGCCGGGCGAGTTGCCGCCGGCCGAGGCGGCCGAGTGAGCCGTTAACCAAGCCTTGTATAGATGCCGGCGGCACTGACGCCGCCGGCCGACGGAATTTACGAGCCGGGCAGGGCGGCCCTAGCCCCCGCCGGCGGAAGGAGACAGGCGATGAAGCAAGAGGTCATGAACCTTTTCGGCCAGCAGCCGGTCCAGCAGGCCTTCGACGCGATCAAGATCTCGATCGCGAGCCCGGAGAAGATCCTGTCCTGGTCCTATGGCGAGATCAAAAAGCCGGAGACCATCAACTACCGCACGTTCAAGCCGGAGCGTGACGGCCTGTTCTGCGCCCGCATCTTCGGGCCGATCAAGGACTACGAGTGCCTGTGCGGCAAGTACAAGCGCATGAAGTTCAAGGGCGTCATCTGCGAGAAGTGCGGCGTCGAAGTCACGCTCGCCCGCGTCCGGCGCGAGCGCATGGGCCATATCGAGCTCGCCGCCCCGGTCGCGCATATCTGGTTCCTGAAGTCGCTGCCGTCGCGCATCGGCCTGCTGATGGATATGCCGCTCAAGGATCTCGAGCGCATTCTCTACTTCGAAAGCTACGTCGTCATCGAGCCGGGCCTGACCCCGCTGAAGGACCGGCAGCTGCTCTCGGAGGAGGAGTACGTCCGGGCTCAGGAGGAGTACGGCGCGGACACCTTCACCGCCATGATCGGCGCGGAAGCCATCCGCGAGATGCTGCGCGCGCTCGATCTCGACCAGATCAACGCCGACCTCAAGCATGAGATCGCGACGACGACGTCGGAGCTGAAGCCCAAGAAGCTGATGAAGCGCCTCAAGATCATCGAGGCCTTCCAGGAGTCGGGCAACAAGCCGGAATGGATGGTGATGACCCAGATCCCGGTCATCCCGCCGGATCTGCGTCCGCTGGTGCCGCTCGACGGCGGCCGTTTCGCCACCTCGGACCTGAACGACCTCTATCGCCGCGTCATCAACCGCAACAACCGCCTGAAGCGCCTCATCGAGCTGCGCGCGCCGGACATCATCATCCGCAACGAAAAGCGGATGCTGCAGGAGTCGGTCGACGCCCTGTTCGACAACGGCCGCCGCGGCCGCGTCATCACGGGTGCCAACAAGCGCCCGCTGAAGTCGCTCGCCGACATGCTGAAGGGCAAGCAGGGCCGCTTCCGCCAGAACCTGCTCGGCAAGCGCGTCGACTATTCCGGCCGTTCGGTCATCGTCGTCGGCCCGGAGATGAAGCTGCACCAGTGCGGCCTGCCGAAGAAGATGGCGCTCGAGCTGTTCAAGCCGTTCATCTATGCGCGCCTCGACGCCAAGGGCTACTCGACCACGGTCAAGCAGGCCAAGAAGCTCGTCGAGAAGGAGAAGCCGGAGGTCTGGGATATCCTGGACGAGGTCATCCGCGAGCATCCGGTGATGCTGAACCGCGCGCCGACGCTGCACCGCCTCGGCATCCAGGCCTTCGAGCCCGTGCTGATCGAGGGCAAGGCGATCCAGCTGCATCCGCTGGTCTGCGCCGCCTTCAACGCGGACTTCGACGGCGACCAGATGGCCGTGCACGTCCCGCTGTCGCTCGAGGCGCAGCTGGAAGCGCGCGTGCTGATGATGTCGACCAACAACATCCTGCACCCGGCGAATGGCCAGCCGATCATCGTGCCGTCGCAGGACATCGTTCTCGGCCTCTACTACCTCTCGATCGTCTCCGACGGCGAGCCGGGCCAGGGCAAGGCGTTCGGTGATTTCGGCGAGCTCGAGCATGCGCTGCACGAGAAGGTCGTCACGCTGCACTCGAAGATCAAATATCGCTGGACCGGCGTCGGCCAAGACGGCAAGCCGTACACGAAGATCTACGACACCACGCCGGGCCGCGTGATCCTTTCGACCGCGCTGCCGGAGCACCCGGCCGTGTCCTTCGACGTCGTCAACAAGCTGATGACCAAGAAGGAAATCTCCGGAATGATCGACGCCGTGTATCGCGGCTGCGGTCAGAAGGAATCGGTGATCTTCTGCGACCGCGTCATGGGCCTCGGCTTCAAGCACGCGTTCCGCGCCGGGATCTCCTTCGGCAAGGACGACATGGTCGTGCCGGAGAACAAGTGGCAGATCGTCGACACCACCCGCGCGCTGGCCAAGGACTACGAGCAGCAGTACCAGGACGGCCTGATCACACAGGGCGAGAAGTACAACAAGGTCGTCGACGCCTGGGCGAAGTGCTCCGACAAGCTCGCCCAGGAGATGATGGCCCGCATCTCGACCGTGCAGAAGGACGACCTCGGCCGCGACAAGCAGATCAACTCGATCTACATGATGTCGCACTCCGGCGCCCGTGGTTCGCCGGCGCAGATGCGCCAGCTCGCCGCCATGCGCGGCCTGATGGCCAAGCCGTCGGGCGAGATCATCGAGAGCCCGATCATCTCGAACTTCAAGGAAGGCCTCGACGTTCTCGAGTACTTCAACTCGACCCACGGCGCCCGCAAGGGCCTCGCCGATACGGCGCTCAAGACGGCCAACTCCGGCTATCTCACCCGCCGCCTCGTCGACGTGGCGCAGGACGCGATCATCTCCGAGACGGATTGCGGCTCGGATAACGGCATCAAGATGCGCGCCATCGTCGATGCCGGCCAGGTCGTCGCCTCGCTCGGCATGCGTATCCTGGGCCGTGCTGCGGCCGAGGACGTGCTCGATGTCGAGGGCAAGGTCCTCGTCGCCAAGGGCGTCGTGATCGAAGAGAGCGACATCGCCAAGATCAACGCCGCCGGCGTCCAGGAGGTGAAGATCCGTTCGGTTCTCACCTGCGAGACCAAGAACGGCGTCTGCGCCACCTGCTACGGGCGCGATCTGGCCCGCGGCACGCCCGTCAACATGGGCGAGGCCGTCGGCGTCATCGCGGCGCAGTCGATCGGCGAGCCGGGCACGCAGCTCACCATGCGTACCTTCCACATCGGCGGCGCGGCCACCATCGCCGACCAGTCCTTCGTCGAGTCGAACTTCGAAGGCACGGTCAAGATGCGCAACCGCAACGTCGCGCGGAACTCTGACGGCGACCTGATCGCCATGGCGCGCAACATCGCCATCGTGATCGTCGGTCCTGACGGGGCGGAGCGCGCGGTCCATCGCGTCCAGTTCGGCTCGAAGCTGCGGGTCGACGAGGGCGACAAGGTCAAGCGCGGCCAGCGCCTGATCGAGTGGGATCCCTATTCCCGCCCGATCCTGGCGGAAGTGGACGGCAAGGTCGGCTACGAGGATCTCGTGGACGGCATGTCGATCACCGAGACGACCGACGAGGCGACCGGCATCTCCAAGCGTGTCGTCATCGACTGGCGCGGCTCGGCCCGTACGGCCGATCTCAAGCCGGCGATGGTGATCCACGGCGCGGACGGCAAGGTGGCGAAGCTCGCCCGTGGCGGCGACGCCCGCTACATCCTGCCGGTCGACGGCATCATCTCGGTGGAGCCGGGCCACTCGATCAAGGCCGGCGACGTGCTGGCGCGTGTCTCGACCGACTCGGCCAAGACCCGCGACATCACCGGCGGTCTGCCGCGCGTCGCGGAGCTGTTCGAGGCACGTCGTCCGAAGGATGCGGCGATCATCGCCGAAAAGTCGGGCGTGATCGGCTTCGGCAAGGACTACAAGAACAAGCGTCGCGTCACGCTGACGCCGCATGATGGCTCGGACGGGGTCGAGTATCTGATCCCGAAGGGCAAGCACATCCATCTCCAGGACGGCGACGTCGTGGAGGTCGGTGACTACATCCTCGACGGCAACCCGGCGCCGCACGACATCCTTGCGATCAAGGGCGTCGAGGAGCTGGCGGCTTATCTGGTCAACGAAATCCAGGAGGTCTACCGCCTCCAGGGCGTGACCATCAACGATAAGCACATCGAGGTCATCGTCCGGCAGATGCTGCAGAAGGTCGAGATCACGGAGTCGGGAGACAGCGACATCCTGACCGGCGATCAGATCGACCGGATCGAGCTGGAAGAGGTCAATGCGAAGCTGCGCGAGGAGGGCAAGAAGCCGGCTTCCGGCGTTCCGGTCCTGCTCGGCATCACCAAGGCCTCGCTGCAGACCCGCTCCTTCATCTCGGCGGCTTCGTTCCAGGAGACCACCCGCGTCCTCACCGAGGCGGCGGTCAACGGCAAGTCGGACCTGCTGGAAGGCCTCAAGGAGAACGTCATCGTCGGCTCGCTGATCCCGGCCGGCACCGGCGCGCAGGTCGCCCGCATCAAGCAGGTGGCGACGCGTCGCGACGATCTCATCGTCGGCCAGAAGGCGGATGCGGCGGCGAAGGCCGCTGCCCAGGCTGCGGCGGTTCTGCCCGCGGCGGAGTGAGAAGCTCCGGGGGGCAATCCTCGGTAATCATTGGAAAGGCCGCCCGCTCCGGGCGGCCTTTTTGTTTCACGCCGGGACAGGCGCGCGCCGAACCAGCCCGAACCCCGCAAAACAGCGGCTTTTTCGCCGGTTTCGGGGTTGACGCGAATCTTTCTGTGAGTCATAAGCGCGCCACTGTCGACGGCTGTCGGACACGTCTGTCGCTTGCACATGCTTTGCAAGCGAGTTTCGCGACCGAAACTCCGTCGGAATTCCAGCGTCGAACGACGACATGGCAGGACGCATGAACGCGGTTTTCCCCGTGTTCCTCTGCATGGCAAGCGCGCCTGAGGCCCCTTGAGGGAGCCGATGGCGCGGCTTCGTTTATGCCACGTCTTTGTTTGCGCTGGGAGATTGACCAGGGAATTTCCAAACGCTCAGTGGGGCGAGAGGCCAGAATGCCGACAATCAGCCAGCTCATCCGCAAGCCGCGCTCGCCCGTGAAGGCGCGTAACACCGCCCCGGCGCTCGAGTCGTGCCCGCAGAAGCGCGGCGTCTGCACGCGCGTCTATACGACGACTCCGAAGAAGCCGAACTCGGCGCTCCGCAAGGTTGCCAAGGTTCGCCTGACCAACGGCTTCGAGGTGATCGGCTACATTCCGGGTGAGGGTCACAACCTCCAGGAGCACTCGGTCGTCATGATCCGTGGCGGCCGCGTGAAGGACCTTCCCGGCGTGCGCTATCACATCCTGCGCGGTGTGCTCGACACGCAGGGCGTCAAGAACCGCAAGCAGCGCCGTTCGAAGTACGGCGCGAAGCGTCCGAAGTAATTTCGGCCTGACCGGCCGGGCGAGAGGCCTGGGCCGGTCCGCCGCGTTGAAGATTTACGGAGACTAGACGATGTCCCGCCGCCACAGTGCCGAAAAGCGCGAAATCATCCCGGACCCGAAGTTCGGCGATGTCGTCGTGACCAAGTTCATGAACTCGGTCATGTATGAAGGCAAGAAGTCGACCGCCGAGCGGATCGTCTACGGTGCCTTCGACATCATCGAGGCCAAGACCAAGAGCGAGCCGCTCGGCGTGTTCAAGAGCGCGCTCGAGAACGTCGCTCCGGCGATCGAGGTCCGTTCCCGCCGCGTCGGCGGTGCGACCTATCAGGTTCCGGTCGAGGTTCGTTCGGAGCGTCGTCAGGCGCTCGCGATCCGCTGGCTGATCGCCGCCGCTCGCGGCCGCAACGACAAGACCATGGTGGAGCGCCTGTCGGCCGAGCTGATGGACGCCGCCAACAACCGCGGCAACGCCGTCAAGAAGCGCGAAGACACGCACCGGATGGCGGAAGCCAACCGCGCCTTCTCGCACTACCGCTGGTAAGCGGCGCGCTGACCCGAGACATAGAGCACGATCATGGCCCGTTCCCATCCCATCGACCGTTATCGCAACTTCGGCATCATGGCCCACATCGATGCCGGCAAGACGACGACGACCGAGCGCATCCTCTACTACACCGGCAAGTCGCATAAGATCGGCGAAGTCCACGACGGCGCCGCGACCATGGACTGGATGACGCAGGAGCAGGAGCGTGGCATCACGATCACCTCCGCTGCGACGACCTGCTTCTGGCGCGACAACCGCCTGAACATCATCGACACCCCCGGCCACGTCGACTTCACCATCGAGGTCGAGCGTTCGCTGCGCGTGCTCGATGGCGCAGTCTGCGTGCTCGACGGCAACCAGGGCGTCGAGCCCCAGACCGAGACCGTCTGGCGCCAGGCCGACAAGTACGACGTCCCGCGCGTCGTCTTCGTCAACAAGATGGACAAGATCGGCGCCGATTTCTATCGCTGCGTCCAGGACATCATCGACCGCGTCGCCGGCAAGCCTGTCTGCCTGCAGATCCCGATCGGTTCGGAGTCGAACTTCGCGGGCGTCGTCGACCTCGTGAAGATGAAGGCGATCGTCTGGAACGGCGAGGCGCTCGGCGCGTCCTTCGAAGAGCAGGACATCCCGGCCGATCTCGCCGACAAGGCTGCCGAGTATCGCTCGAAGCTCGTCGAGGCCGCCGTCGAGATGGACGACGCCGCGATGGAAGCTTACCTCGAAGGCACCGAGCCGGATGCCGACACGCTGCGCAAGCTGGTCCGCACCGCGGTGCAGCGCCGCGCCTTCCACCCGGTCCTCTGCGGTTCGTCCTTCAAGAACAAGGGCGTGCAGCCGCTGCTCGACGCCGTCGTCGACTATCTGCCGTCGCCGGTGGATCGCGGCGCGGTTGAAGGCATCGACTTCAAGACCGAGGAGCCGACCGTCCGCAACCCGAGCGACAGCGACCCGTTCGCGATGCTCGCGTTCAAGATCATGGACGACCCCTTCGTCGGCACCATCACGTTCTGCCGCATCTATTCGGGCAAGGTCGAGGCTGGTCAGGGCGTCATCAACTCGACGCGCGACAAGAAGGAGCGCGTGGGCCGCATGCTGCTGATGCATGCGAACAATCGCGAGGACATCAAGGAGGCCTATGCCGGTGACATCGTCGCTCTGGCCGGCCTGAAGGACGTCCGCACCGGCGACACGCTCTGCGACCCGACCAACGCGGTCATCCTGGAGCGCATGGAGTTCCCGGAGCCGGTCATCACGATCGCGATCGAGCCGAAGTCCAAGGCCGACCAGGAGAAGCTGGGCCTCGCCCTGTCGAAGCTCGCGAACGAGGATCCGTCCTTCCGCGTGTCGACCGACCAGGAGAGCGGCCAGACCATTCTGAAGGGCATGGGCGAGCTCCATCTCGACATCAAGGTCGACATCCTGAAGCGCACCTACAAGGTCGACGCCAACATCGGCGCGCCGCAGGTTGCGTATCGCGAGACGCTGACCAAGAAGGCCGAGATCGACTACACTCACAAGAAGCAGACCGGCGGTACGGGCCAGTTCGCCCGCGTCAAGCTCGTCATCGAGCCGAACGAGACCGGCAAGGGCTTCGAGTTCGAGTCGAAAATCGTCGGCGGCGCGGTGCCGAAGGAGTACATCCCGGGCGTCGAGAAGGGCCTGCAGTCGGTCATCGGTTCGGGCGTGCTCGCCGGCTTCCCGGTCGTCGACGTCAAGGTCTCGCTGATCGACGGCGCGTTCCACGAAGTCGACTCGTCGGCTCTCGCCTTCGAAATCGCCTCGCGTGCCGCTCTGCGTGAAGGTCTGCAGAAGGGCGGCTCCGTGCTGCTCGAGCCGATCATGAAGGTCGAGGTCGTGACCCCGGAAGACTACACCGGTTCGGTCATCGGCGACCTGAACTCGCGCCGTGGCCAGATCCAGGGCCAGGACATGCGCGGCAACGCCGTCGTGATCAACGCGATGGTTCCGCTGGCCAACATGTTCGGCTACGTGAACCAGCTGCGTTCGTTCTCGCAGGGCCGCGCAAACTACACGATGCAGTTCGACCACTACGAGCAGGTGCCGTCGGCGGTCGCCGCCGAGGTTCAGGCCAAGTACGCCTGAGCCCCGCACCGAACCGACTGACCATTTGAACAAGATCTGACGGAGGCTACGATGGCCAAAGAGAAGTTTTCGCGGACGAAGCCGCACTGCAACATTGGAACGATTGGTCACGTTGACCATGGCAAGACGTCTTTGACGGCTGCGATCACGAAGGTTCTGGCGGAGTCGGGCGGCGCGTCGTTCACGGCGTACGACCAGATCGACAAGGCTCCGGAAGAGAAGGCCCGCGGCATCACGATCTCGACGGCGCACGTCGAGTACGAGACCCCGGCGCGTCACTACGCGCATGTGGACTGCCCCGGC
>NZ_JBIWYK010000022.1:0-15290 GCF_044752385.1 Allobosea sp. CER48
GACTGGAGCCCTGCCGTCACGACGAGCCCTGCCCCGAAGGCGCGCCAGCGGCTGTCGAGGCCATTGGCGAGCACGGCGCGCAACCGGCTGCCGAATGCAGCCGTGATGCCGGCCGTCACCATCTGCACGCTCCACAGCAGCAGGGCGACCTCGCCGGCGAGCGCCAGCAGGATCTGGGTTGGCGTCTGTCCGGTCATGGCGCCCCGCCCGCAGCTAGCGCAGCCGCCAGCGCTGCAGGCGGCCGAAGACGAGCCGGTCCAGGCCGGCATGGGCGAGCTTCACCGCGATGGCGGTGATCATGATGATGCTGGCCATGCCGGCGGCCGAGGCCATCGCGCCCGCCTCGTCCATGTGGACGATCGCGATCGAGGCGAGCTTGGTGTCTGCCCCATAGAGGAAGATCACCGCCGAGACCGTCGTCAGCGCGTTGACGAAGACATAGACCGCGATGTCGAGGATCGCCGGCAGGCAGATCGGCGCGGTGACACGGCGGAAGGTCGACCAGAACGGCACCTTGAGCGAGGCGGAGACCGACTCGAACTCGCTGTCGAGCTGCTTCAGGCTGGTCAGGGCCGTGATGTGCCCGACGGTGTAGAAGTGCGCGACGGTGTTGATCACCAGGATCGTCAGCGTCCCGTACAGGAAGCCGAGCGGGTTCCAGCCGGCATTGAAGAAGAAGACATAGCCGAGGCCCAGCACCAGTCCGGGCACCGCCATCGGCAGCATCGCCAGGAACTGGGCGAAGCCGCGAAGCCGCGGAAACAGCTTCACCTTCTCGATCAGGTAGGCGCCGGTGAAGATCAGCGCCGTGCCGATGACCGCCGTCAGCGAAGCCAGCAGGAGCGAGTTGCCATAGGGAGCCCAGCCATCCGGCTCGACGGCGGCGAAGTCGTAGTTGCCCAGCGTCAGCGACAGGTTGTAGGGCCAGTACTTGACGAAGGAGCCCCAGAAGGCGATCGCATAGGGGCCGACGATGGCGAATGCGATCACGGCGACGAAACCCAGCAGGGCCAGGTCGCGGCGGCGTTCGGGATGCGGGACATAGGGCACGGCACGGGCCGAGAGCATGGCGCTCTGGCGACGCTGCACGACACGGTCGACGAAGAAGGCCAGCACCGCCGGCACGAGCAGGATGATTCCGACGACGGCGCCCATCGGGAAGTTCTGCTGGCCGACGACCTGCTTGTAGGCGTCGGTGGCCAGCACGCTGAACTGCCCGCCGATGACCTTGGGAATGCCGAAATCGGTGATGACCAGCGTGAATACCACGAAGGCGGCGCTGATCACGCCGTAGCGCGCGCCCGGCAGCGTGATCGTCCGGAAGATGCGCCAGCGTGTGGTGCCCATCGCCTCCGCCGCCTCGCGCAGCCGGCCGTCCGAGAGCGCCAGCGCGGTGACCAGGATCAGCATGGCATGAGGAAAGCTATAGAGCGCCTCGGCGGCGATGATGCCGACCGGCCCGTAGAGCGAGGCGCCCATCATCCAGGATTTCAGGATGCCCTGGTTGCCGAAGACGTAGATGAGGGCAAGGCCCGAGAGCAGCGAGGGCGCGAAGACCGGGATCATCGCCGCTGCATGGAACAGGCCCTTCGCGGGAATGCAGCTGCGGCGCAGGGCATAGGCGTAGAGGAAGGCCAGCGGCACCACGATGACCGTGGTCACGCTCGCGACGAAGAGGCTGTTCAGCAGCGACGCGAACAGGGTCGGGTTCGTCGCGTAGCTGACGAAATTCGCCAGGCCGACGAAGCGCCCCTGCGTATCCTCGAGGCTCTTCGAGAGCAGCGCCCAGAGCGGCAGGGCTATGATCAGGACAAGCACCGCGCACAGCGCCAGGATCAGCGCCCCGGCGACGTGGCGCTCGCTGATCCTCACCGGCGCTACCTTCATGGACGCATCTGTCATCGTCAGCGGTTGTGCGAGGTCGCTCATCGTGCCTCCCCCGCAAAGACATGCAAGGCCTCGGGGGGAAAAGCCACGGTGCGCACCTGTCCCGGCGTGATGCCGAGATCGCGCATCGCGTTGGTCGAGAAGTCGGCGGCGATCCGGGTGGAGCGCGAGCCGGTCGGCTCCAGATGCGCCCTGCAATAGGAGCCGAGGAAGGCCAGGTCTCCGATCCGCGCCTCGAAGGCGTTCGGCGTCTCCGCGCCGATGCCGCGGGTGCGGACCTCTTCCGGCCGCATCGCCAGCCGCACAGGCGTGCCGGCGGCGAAGGGCTTGGCGTCCGCCACCAGCAGGTCGAGCTGGTCGACACGGACCTTCCCGGGACCGGTCACGACCGCGTCCATGAAGGTCATATGCCCGACGAAATCGGCGACGAAGGGCGTGGCCGGGCGCCGGTAGATCTCCTCCGGCGAGCCGACCTGCTCGACCGCCCCGTCCCGCATCACGACGATGCGGTCGGCCATGGCGAGCGCTTCCTCCTGGTCGTGCGTCACCATGATCGTGGTCACGCCCAGCCTCTGCTGCAGCGAGCGCATCTCGTCGCGCAGCCGCAGGCGGACCTTGGCGTCCAGGGCGGAGAGCGGCTCGTCGAGAAGCAGCAGCTCCGGCGAGGTGGCGAGTGCGCGTGCCAGCGCCACGCGCTGCTGCTGCCCGCCCGAAAGCTGGATCGGATACTTCTTGCCCTGGTCGGGGAGACCGACGAGCGTCAGCAGCTCCTCGACGCGCCGGGCGATATCGCCGGCGGAACGGCGCCGGTTGACCAGCCCGTAGCCGACATTGTCGCTGACCGTCAGGTTGGGAAACAGCGCGTAGGACTGGAAGACGATGCCGAAATCGCGCTCCGAGGGGCTGGCGTGCGACACGTCGCGGCCGCCCATCTGGATCGTGCCGCGGTCCTGCTGGTCGAGGCCGGCGATGGCCCGCAGCAAGGTGGTCTTGCCGCAGCCGGACGGGCCGAGGAAGCAGACGAATTCGCCGCGCCGGATATCGAGATCGATGTCGTGCAGCGCCCGGAACGCACCGAAATTCTTGGCGAGGTCACGGATCGAGAGAAACGGGGTCGTAGTCGTGGTCATCGTGCCGACCTTCATCTGAACGGCAGAGATCGGGCTCGCGGGCAAATGCGAGGCCACTCTCCTGCGTCTTGCACAGACCATGCCGCCGGCCGCATGTGCCGGCCGGCGGCATGGCAAAGGCTCAGTTCTTCGGCGCCGCCTTGGACTCGTAGCGCTTCGACCATTCCGCGAGCACGCGCTCGCGGTTGTCGGCCATCCAGCCGAGATCGTTCTTGATCATCCCCGCCTCGGCATTGGCGGGATAGTTTGCCGGCTTGTTCTCGACGCCGGGCGCAGCCACGATGGCGTAGGTCTTGGAGTAGAGCTCGTTAGCCTCCTTGGTGGTCGACCAGTCCGCGATCTTCTTGGCTGCGGCGAGGTTCCTGGCTCCCTTGACGATGGCGCTGGCCTCCATCTCCCAGCCCACGCCCTCCTTCGGAATGATCACTTCCATCGGCGCGCCCTTGGTCTTCTCGGAGGCGCCGCGCATGTCGAGCGCCAGGCCGACGGTGCGCTCGCCGCGGGCGGCCTGGACGCAAGGGGCCGAGCCGGAATGCAGATAGGCGCCGATATTCTCGTGCAGCCCGTCCATGAACTTCCAGCCTTCCGTCTCGCCCATGCTCTGCAGCCAGCCGGCGACCATCAGGTAGCCGGTGCCCGACGAGGCCGGGTGCGGCATCACGATCTTGCCCTTGAGGGCGGGATTGAGCAGGTCCTTCCAGGAACTCGGCACCGGCACGCCCTTGGCCTCGGCGGTGTTGAAGCAGACGACGCCGAGATAGGCGTCCATGCCGGTCCAGGTATAGGGCTCCTTGCCGTCACGGAACGCCGGCTTCAGCGCATCGGCGCCGGCGGGCTTGTAGGTTTCGAGAAGGCCGGCCTTCTCGAACATGAGCAGGCTCGAGGCCGCCAGCCCCATCACCATGTCGGCGCGCGGATTGTCCTTCTCGGCCAGGAAGCGGGCGGTGATGACGCCGGTGGAGTCGCGGACCCAGACCACCTCGGCCTCCGGCACGGCCTTCTCGATCGAGGCCTTGAAGGGTGCGAGCTGGTCGTTCTCGAGAGCGGTGTAGATCGTGACCTTCGTCTTCTGGGCCTGGGCAACGCCGGGCAACGCCAGCGCCAGTGCCCCGAATACGCAGGAAGCAAGCCAGTTCTTCATGTTCTCATCCCCTCGTTCTGATTGGTTTGAGCGCTCTTTCGGCGTTTTCCCCTGACATAGTAAAACGCAGGCGGATCGCTCCGCCTGCGCTGGTCTTCCTGGTTATGCGGACCAGGGCTGGGACCATGTTTTGACGTTGGTGAAGGACTTCATGGCTTCGACGACGCCCTCCTTGTATCCGAGGCCGGAGTCCTTGATGCCGCCGAAGGGTGACATCTCGATGCGGTATCCCGGGACCTCCCAGACATTGACGGTACCGACTTCGAGCTCGGCGACGAAGCGCTGGATGTAGTCGAAGCGGTTGGTGCAGATGCCGGAGGAGAGGCCATAGGCGGTCGAGTTCGAGATGCGGATGACCTCGGCGATGTCGTCGGGCACGCGCACGATCGGGATCACCGGGCCGAAGGTCTCCTCGTGCACCAGTTCGCAGTCATGGGGGATGTGGTCGACGACGGTCGGATGGAACAGCGCCCCTTCCGCCCGCTTGCCGTGGAGCACCTGTGCGCCCTTGCTCGCGGCGTCGTCGACGCGCGCCTGGAAGAGCGCGGCCGAGCGGGCGTTGATGACGGTGCCGACATCGGTGTCGGGATCCATCGGGTCGCCGCATTTCAGCTTCCTGGCCTTCTCGACGACCAGCTTCGAGAAGGCGTCGGCGACGCTCTCGACCACCAGGATGCGCTTCACCGCGGTGCAGCGCTGGCCCGAGTTCTTGGTCGCGCCGGTGACGGCGAGCTCGGCCGCCTTGTCGAGATCGGCATCCTCCATGACGATCAGCGGGTCGTTGCCGCCGAGCTCGAGCACGATGCGCTTGTAGCCGGCCTTGTCGGCGATGTGCTTGCCGACGCGCACCGAGCCGGTGAAGGTCACCAGATCGGCATCGGGATCGGTGATCATCGCATCGCCCATGGTCGAGGGGTTGCCGGTGACGACCGAGAGCATCTCCGGCGGCAGGCCGGCCTCGTAGAGCACGTCGGCGAGCGCCAGCGCCGTCAGCGGCGTCAGCTCGGTCGGCTTGAGCACGAGGCGGTTGTTGGTCGCGATCGCCGGGGCGAGCTTGTGGCTGACCATGTTGAGCGGGTGGTTGAACGGGGTGATCGCCGAGATCACGCCGAGCAGCGGCTGGCGGGTGGTGAAGATCTTGCGCGCCTTGCCGTTCGGCGAGATGTCGCAGGAGAACATCTCGCCATCGTCCTTGATGGTGAGCTGCGCCGCGAAGGACCAGACGTCGTAGGCGCGGCTGGCCTCGTAGAGCGAGTCCTTCCAGCACAGCCCGGCCTCGGCCGTGATCAGCCGGGCGAACGCCTCCTTGCGGTCGCGCAGCAGCTCGGCGGTCTTCTGCAGGATCTGCTGGCGCTCGTAGCGGGTCAGCTTCGGCCTGAACGCCTTCGCCTTGGCGAAGGCCTCGCGGACATGCTCGGGCCGGGCGGCCGGGATCAGCCCGACGACGCTGTCGTCATAGGGGTTGCGGACCTCGACCATGTCGTCGGTCGAGACCAGCTTGCCGGCGATCCGCATCGCCTCGCGCCGCACCGGCGGCTTCACCGTCGCGTTCATCTCAGTTCACCAGGTTCAGGGCGACGTCGAAGACGTCGAAATTGCGGAGAATGCGGCCTTCCGGCACCGTGATCGGCCGGTTGGCGATCATCGGCACGCGCTGCTCGGTGATGCCGCCATGCGAGCGCAGCGGCTCGGTCAGGCCGGAGAGATCGTGCTTGTCGGGCGAGGTGCCGATCACCTTCTGCCGGGTCGAGACGACCACGACGTCGCCGATCCGGTCGGCCGGCAGCTCGAAGCGCTCGCAGGCTTCCGCCGAGGTCACCGCCAGCGCGATGCCCTCGATGCCGGAGATCCGGGCCGCCACTTCGGCCTGATCGGCGCCATCGGGCAGGTAGACCGTGGCGAAGGAGCCGAGCGCGCCGTGATGGACCACATAGGGGTCGGTGATCGGCAGGATCACGCGCATCGTGCCCCGGCCGTACCATTCGTCCATCAGGGTCTGGAGATAGACGACGTCGGGCTCGCCATCGGGCAGATGCTTGTCGTTCATGCCGTGGTCGGCGGTGATCACCAGGGTGCAGCCGGGCGCGTCGAGCCTGCCGACATAACCGTCGAACATGGCGTAGAAGCTGTCGGCCATCTCCGAGCCCGGCGCGGCCTTGTGCTGCACGTAGTCGGTGGTCGAGAGATACATCAGGTCCGGCTTGAAGCTCTCCAGCAGCTTGACGCCGGCGGCGAAGACGAACTCGGAAAGATCGGCCGAATAGACCGACGGCACCGGCATGCCGACGAAGTCGAGCACGTCGGCGATGCCGTTCTCCGCCTTATTGGCCCTGTCGGCCTTCTCCGAGGAGAAGGCGATCGCGCTGCCGGAGGCGAAGTCCAGCCCCTTGCCGAGCAGGGTGCGCAGCTTGTCCTTGGCGGTGACCATCGCGACCTTGAAGCCGGCCTTCTGGAACGCGGCCAGGATGGTCGGCGCCCGCAGGAAGCGGGCATCGTTCATCATCACCTCTTCCCTGGCCTCGCGGTCGTAGAAGAAGTTGCCGGCGATGCCGTGCACCGCCGGCGGCCGGCCGGTGATGATCGACAGGTTGTTCGGGTTGGTGAAGCTCGGGATCACCGAATAGGCGTGGGTGCTGGCGCCCGTCCGCATGATCCGGTCCAGGTTCGGCGTCAGCCCCTTGGCGCTCGCCGCCTCGATATAGGCCGGCTCCGAGCCGTCCATGCAGATCACCACCGTCGGACACCCCGGCCGGGCATAATTGCGTCCGTTCGCAACCACATCAGACCCAACCTGCGAATGCATGTTCATGACGTTTCCCCTTTGCGGGCGCCGATCAGCGGATCAGCGCCCTGACGCGTGACGAGACAAGGTCGGCCACCAGCACCATCGCGAGGATGACGAGGATGCAGGTCGCCGTGTCCTGGTACTTGAAGAGCTTCATCGAGGAGACGAGCTCGAAGCCGATGCCGCCTGCGCCGACCATGCCGAGCACCGTCGACTGCCGGACATTGGTCTCCAGCCGGTAGAAGATCGTCCCGAGCCAGGCCGGCAGGACCTGCGGAAGCACGCCGAAGAAGAAGGTCTTGAACGGGCCGACGCCGGCCGAGCGGAAGGCCTCCAGCGGCCCCTCGTCGATGTCCTCCATCGCCTCCGCGAAGAACTTGCCGAGCATGCCGGCGCCGTGGATGGCGAGTGCCAGCACGCCGGCGAAGGGGCCGAGCCCGATGGCGGCGACGAAGATCAGTGCCAGGATGATCTCGTTGATGCCGCGCATGCAGTTGAGCAGCTGCCGCGTCGCATGGAAGACGACGGGGCTCGGGCTCAGGTTTCGCGCCGCGAAGAAGCAGACCGGCAGGGCGATGACGACGCCGAGCAGCGTGCCCCAGACCGCGACCTGCAGGCTTTCCAGGGCCGGCTTCCAGAGACGTTCGAGGAACTCCGGATTGGGCGGCATCATCCGGACCAGGAAGTCCCACATATAGGGGATGCCGTTCCAGAGATTGGCCGCGTTGATCTGCGAGCCCAGCGCCGCCCACCAGAGGAAGATTGCGAGCGCCAGCGAGATTCCCGCGACGCCCCACCAGCCGAAGCGGCCCTGCGGCGGCCGCAGGACGAGCTGCAAATGACCGAATGACATGATCGGGTCCTGTCTCGTTCAAGCCGTCGCGACGGCGATCATCGGAGTGGCGGCGGCAGGCTGGCCGGCGGGGCGAGGCTTGAGGACGCGCGCGATACCTGGGTCTTCGAGGCCCGGGTAGATCTTGTGGACGATCTCCGCCGTCAGATGGTCCGGCGTATCGTCGAAGATCACCTTGCCGCCGCTCAGGCCGACGATGCGCTCGCCGAACTCGACGGCATAATCGACCTGGTGAAGGTTGCAGATCACCGCGATTCCCTCCTCCTTGCAGATCGCCTTGAGATAGCCGAGCACCACGCGCGAGGTCTTCGGGTCGAGGCTCGCGACCGGCTCGTCGCAGAGGATGACCGCCGGCTGCTGCGCCAGCGCGCGGGCGATGCCGACACGCTGCTGCTCTCCGCCCGAGAGCTGGTCGCCGCGCGAGTTCGCCTTGTGCGGCAGCTCCACCCGCACCAGCGCCTCCATCGCGATCTCGACATCGCGTCTTGGGAAGAGCTGCAGCATGCTGAGGAAGGAGGACAGGCCAGCCATGCGGCCGACCAGTACGTTCTTCAGCACCGACAGCCGCTTCACCAGATTGTGGTGCTGGAAGATCATCGCCACCGGCCGGGGCCCGCGCGTGTTGCGCCTGGCATCGAACACGGTGCCGTCGATCATGGTGCGCCCGGCATCAGGTTGCGCCAAGCCGTTGATGCAGCGCAGCAGCGTCGATTTGCCCGCTCCGCTTGGTCCCAGCACCACCAGGAATTCGCCGGCCTTGACGGTGAGGTCGATGCCCTGGAGCACCGGGCGCCCGGCATAGGACTTCTTCAGGCCCTCGATCTTGATCATCTCGATGTCTCCGTCGAAGCGCCGGGGCCTACTTCATCTTGCCGAGGTCGAGTTTCAGCGTTTTCGCCGTCTCGCGGATGATGTCGTAGGCCTGGTCGCCGGTCTCGACGAAGCGGTTGAGCTTGCCCTGATCCGCCCAGGTGATGTCCTTGATGTTGAGGAAGGCGGTCTTGATCTGCTTCTTCAGTTCGTCGGGCAGGTTCTTGCGCCAGCAGGTCGGCGATTCCGGAATCGGATCGGAGCGCCAGACGACTTCGATCTCGGCCGGATCGACCAGCTTCTTCTGCACTGCTGCATCGAAGATGCGGTCCGCGATCGTCGCCGCGTCGACGCGCTTGTTGGCGACGGCGAGCGCGTTGGCATCATGCGAGCCGGTGAACAGCACGCGCCCGAAATCCTTCTCCGGGTCGAAGCCGAGCTTCATCAGCCCCGCCTTCGGAAAGAGATGGCCGGAGGTCGAGGAAGGGTCGACGAAGGCGAAGGTCCGCCCCTTCAAGTCCTTGACCGCTTTGATGCCGCTGTCTTTCCGGGCGATGATCTGGCTGTGGTAGAAGGTGCGCCCGGATTTCGCTGTCTCCGCCGTGGCAAAGGCCTCGATCGGCGCCACCGTCGTGCCCAACACATAGGAGAACGGGCCGAGATAGGCGACGTCGATATGGTTGGAGCGCATCGCCTCGATCACGCCGTTATAGTCGGCCGCGACGAAGCCCTGGACCTTGATGCCGAGGTTCTTCTCCAGGGCATCGAGCAATTGCTGGCTGGATTCGAGCATGGCGCGCGAATCTTCCGACGGGATGAGGCCGACCTTGATGAGCTTCGTCTGGGCCTGGCCGATCCGCGGCATGGCCAGGGCGGCGCCTGCCCCGGCGAGTACCCCGGTCATGATCTTCCGACGCGATAGGTTCATGTCATCCTCCCAGATGATCCGGTGGTCTTTGACCTTGCCGGTGAACGAGGGGCGGGATTGCCCGGTTTCGCGAGATGTCAGGCTGCTTTGGCGGGCAGCCTCCCGATGAAGTTGCGGCCGCGCTCGCCCTGCATGGCCTTGTCGACCAGGCGATCCCACTCGGACGGCGTGATGTCGTAGGCGGCCGGATCGGTCCTGACGCCCAGGTTTTTCAGGAAGGCTTCGAGCCGCTCCGCACCGGCGTCGAGATCGGCGCCGAACACGCGCCGCAGCGCCGCGTCGCATTGCGGCTGCACGCCGGTGGCCCAGCGCATCACGATCGGTAGCGAGAACGAGCACGCGATGCCGTGGATCGTGCCGCTCTTCAGCGTGATGTCGTAGGAGATGTTGTGCGCCAGCGCGGTCTTGGTGTTGGAGAAGGCCAGGCCCGCGAGGAGGCTCGCCCGCATCTGCCGGGCACGCAGGTCGACGTCGCCGAGGCCGTCCAGCAGCGTTGGCAGGGTGTCGATGATCTCCCTGGCGGCCTCGACCGCGTAGTTGGCCGAAACCGGATTGCCATTGACGTTCCAGATGCTCTCGAGCGCATGCGAGAGCGCGTCGAGCCCGGTCGCCAGCGTCAGTCCGCGCGGGGCGGCGACCGTCAGGGCCGGGTCGAGAACCGCCGTTTCCGGATAGAGTCGTGGATGGGCGAGCGAATACTTGCTGCCATTGGCGGAGTCCCAGACGGTGGCCCAGGACGTGACCTCGCTGCCGGTGCCGGCCGTGGTCGGCACGGCGATGATCGGGATGATCGCGTCGGCGTCGAGCGGCCGCTTGTCGACCAGGTGGCGCCGCACTGTTTCGAAGTCGCCGCCGCTTGCGGCCAGCACCTTCGCGGCGTCGATCATCGAGCCGCCGCCCAGCGCGACGATGACCTCCGGCGCGTCCGCGGCGGCGCTGAACTGCCGGCAGGATTCCACGAGATCGGAGCAATCCGGATTGGTTTCGATGTTGCTGATCGTGACCACGGGCGCGCCGGCCGCTTTCGCAAGGCGGGCGGACAGGTCCCGAAAGATCGGCTGATCGTAGGTCACCAGCGCCCAGCGCCGGCCGCCGATCAGTTGCCCGAGCTCGTCGAACAATCCCGTTCCGAAACGGACCCTGACGGGATTCCAGTACGCCCAGTTCATGCGTTCCATCCTCGCTGTCGCGCGCCTTTGGTGGCGTCGTTGAAGGGGATGGTCACAGAGGAGAAAGGCTCAAACAAATTGATTTTTTGTGCGAAACAGATAGCTTTTTCCTATGCGTTACACCCAGCTTCGTTCGTTCCACAATGTCGCGAATGCGGGCGGCTTCAACGCCGCCGCAGAGGCCTACAACATCAGCCAGCCGACGCTCACCGCCCAGATCGGTGCTCTCGAGCACGAGTTCGGGGTCGAGCTCTTCGTCAAGCGCGGCAGGCGGCGCGAACTCAGCGATACCGGGCGGCAGCTTCTCACCATCACGACAAGGCTCTTTGCGGAAGAAGCCGAAGCGCTCGCCTTCCTGTCCGAGACGCGTGAGCTTCGGACGGGCCGGCTTTCGATCGGCGCCGTCGGGCCGTTCCATGTCACGGAGATGCTCGCTGCCTTCAACCAAGCCTATCCGGGCATCGAACTGGCGGTGAAGATCGGGAACTCCACCGAGGTGCTCGACGACCTCGCCAGCTACAAGTGCGACGTTGCGGTGCTCGCCTATCTCGACGAGGACGACAGGCTTCTGACCGTTCCCTACCGGCGCCATCCGGTCGTGGTGTTCGCGCGGCGCGATCATCGCCTGGCCGGGCGCAGCAGCATCCGGCTGCCGGAGCTGGAGGGCGAGCCGATGATCGTGCGCGAGCAAGGCTCGACCACGCGGCGCGCTTTCGAGGCGGCATTGGCCGAGACCGGCACCAAACCGCGGCTGGTCATGGAGATCGGCAGCCGCGAAGCTGTCCGCGAAGCGGTGATCCGCGGTCTTGGCATCAGCTACGTCTCGGAGGCGGAGTTCGTTCCGGATGAGGCCCTGACTTTGATCCCGATCGAGGGAGCGGAGGTCTACACCTATGCGCATGTGGTCGTGCTGAAGCAGCGCGTGACCGGCCGCGTCATCAAGGCCTTTCTGGATGTCGTGCGTCGTGCGCGCGACGCTTTCGACACCGGAAGATGAAAATCGGAGAGCTTGCTCGGGCATGAACCGCCAGAGCAAGCGAGCGTCGCTCAGCCTTCGGCGGGGAGTGCCCTCGTCCTGGTGCCTCTGATCGAAGCGACGATCGTCCAGCCGACGATTGTGACCGTGATGACGGCCAGCACTGCCGCGATCGGCCGGTCGACGAGGCCGATGAGCCTGCCGTCGGACTTGATCATCGAGTTGATGAAATACTCTTCCAGCAGCGGGCCGAGCACCACGCCGAGGATGACGGGAGCGACCGGGAAGTCGTTCTCCTCCAGCACGAACGCGAGGACGCCGAAGGCCAGCATGAGCCCGACATCGAAGAGCGAGTTGTTGATCGCGTAGGAGCCGACGATGGCGAAGAGCAGGATGATCGGCATCAGCATCTTGCGCGGGACGGTGAGCACCCGGGTCGCGACCTTGATGATGGCCCAGCCGAGCGGAAGCATCACAAGATTGGCGATCACGAAGACCAGGAAGAGCGCATAGACGTTCTCCGGGTTGTTGACGAAGATCGTCGGCCCCGGTGCCATGTTCTTCATCATCAGCACGCCGATCGCGATGGCCGTGATCGAGTCGCCGGGGATGCCGAAGACCAGGGCCGGAATCCAGGCGCCGGCGAGCGAGCTGTTGTTGGAGGCACCGGCCTCGATCAACCCCTCCGGATGGCCGGTGCCGAACTTCTCCGGCTCCTTGGAGAGGCGTTTGCTCATGGCATAGGACATCCACGCGGCCATGTCGGCGCCGCTGCCAGGCTGGATTCCGATGATCGTTCCGAGCGCGCTGCCGCGCAGGAGCTGCCACGGGTACTGCTTGGTCAGCTGCCACATATTGGCGAAGATCGGCCCGATCTTGCGGATGACGACCTGGGGGGCGCCACCGCCGCTGATCATGTGCCGCATCACCTCGGAGCAGGCGAACATGCCCACCATCATCGGGATCAGCGAGACGCCGCCGAGCATTTCGGTCGAGTCGAAGGTGAAACGCGGCTGACCGGCCGGATTGTTCATGCCGACCATGGCGATGAGCAGGCCGATCAGCAGGGCGATGCAGGCCTTGAGCGGCGTCGACGAGCCGATGAAGACCGCGCCGCCGAGGCCGAGCATCACGATCCAGAAGAACTCGACCGAACCGAAGCCGAGGGCGAAATCGGCAATGGCCGGTGACGCCACCATCATCACCGCCGTGCCGAACAGCCCGCCGATCACGGAGAACCAGAGGCCGATGCCAAGGGCGAGCTCGGGCTTGCCCTTCAGGGTCATCTGGTAGGAGTCGTCGACATAGGCGGCCGAGGCCGGCGTGCCGGGGATGCGCAGCAGGCAGCCCGGGATATCGCCGGAGAAGATTGCCATCGTGCTCGTTGTCACGATGGCGGCGATCGCCGGGACCGGCGGCATGAAGAAGGTGAGCGGCACCAGCAGCGCCGTCGCCATGGTGGCGGAAAGGCCGGGAATGCAGCCGACGACGAGGCCGTAGATCGCCGAGGCGGCTATGACGAAGAGGACATAGGGATCGAGGACCATCCCCAGCGCGGTCAAATAGGCGTCGAGCATCGCGGCCTCACCAGCGGAAGGGTTCGAGTGGCCCCCACGGCAATTGCACGCCGAGGCCGAGATAGAAGAGCGAGTGGATTACCAGCGCGGCGGCGCAGGCGAGGGCGAGGGCCTGCAGCGGGCCCACGCCGCCGGCGAGGAAGAGCACGGCCAGGATCAGCGCGGCGCACGGCAGGAAGCCGAGCGTGTCGGCGCAGAGGACGTAGAAGATCACTGCGGCCGGCACGAGCAGCAGGCGCAGAACGGCGCCGCCGTTGCGCGCCCAGTCGGCGCGCGCAACCAGCGGGCCGCGCGGGATCGTCCGCGCGCCATTGACGGCGAGGATTGCAGCGCAGAGCGCGAGCAGGCCCGAGAGGATCAGCGGGAAGGCCGAGGGGCCGAGGGGCTGCTCGGCGGGGTTCGGGAGGCTGCGCGCCGCAAAGGCCACCGCAGCCGCCACCATCAGGACCAGCAGCCCTGCAAAGAGATCGTTGAATTTCATGGTTCGCCTGCCAGGGTGCGAAGCGACACGCGCGGCGACCGGGCCACCGCGCGTGCGTTGACGAAACGGTTCGGCTACTGGCGCAGGCGCAGGCCGAGAGCGCCCATGATCTCGCCGTTCTGCTTGTGCTGCTTCGCGAGGAATTCGCCGAAGGCGGAGCCCTTCTCGTAGGCGTAGCCGAAGCCGCGCTCGGCGAGAAAGCTCTTGTAGGCTTCGGAGTTCGCGACTTTCTCGGTCACCTCGACGAGGCGCGCCGCGACGTCGGCGGGAATGCCCGCAGGCGCAGCCAGGCCGCGCCATGTGCCGCCCTCATACTCCTTGCCGATCGCCTCCTTGACTGTCGGAACGGCAGGGAACGCGGAGATCTTGTCCTTGGACATCACCGCCAGCGCCTTGACGCGGCCGGCGTCGAACATGGGCTTGCCCTCGGGCAGGGAGGAGGGGACGATCTGCACGCCGCCGGAGGCGAGTTCCTGGAAGCCGGGCGCCGCGCCCTGGCTCGGAACCACGGTGACGCTCTTCGGGTTGATGCCCTCGAGCTGGAGGAGACCGGCAAACGCGAGGTGATAGGCGGCGCCGGCTGCCATGCCCGAGAGCTTGTAGTGCCCGGCGGGCTGCTTGCGGATGTCGTCCAGCGCGGCGCGCAGGTTGGTCCATGGACCGTTGGCGGCGACATTGAACGCGGCGGAGTCGAAATTGACCAGCGCGATCGGAGTCAGCTTCTCGTAGGTGAAGGGTGCGGTATTGGACCAGTAATAGGTCGTCACCTCGGCCGTCGCGAGGCCGATCGTGTAGCCGTCGGGCTTGGCGTTGACGATTTCGGTATGGCCGACCACGCCGCCGCCGCCGGTGCGGTTGACGACGTTGACCGGCTTGCCGAGTTCCTTCTCCAGCCCGGCCGCGAGGATGCGCGCGACAGCGTCGGTGCCGCCGCCGGCCGCCCAGGGCACGACCAGTGTGACGGGGCGCTCCGGCCAGGCTGCGGAAGCGGAAAAGGCGATCGTCGCGAAGCTTGCGGCGAGCATCAGCGTCTTCAGTTTCATGGCGTTTCTCCCGGTTTGGCGATTTTCTTTTCGGTCTTGAGCACAGCGGTGCCTGTGCCGGACAGAAGGTGGCCCTGCGTGTAGCCGAGCACCTGTTCCATGGCCTGTCGCGCGGATGCGGCATCGCCTGCCGCGATCGCATGGGCGACGGCGGCATGGTTCGGAAGGTTGCCGGCGAAGACGCCGACCGCCATGTCGAACACCGCGCTCAGGATCGCGTCGATCGCGCCGCGGAAACTGCGCAGCACCGGATTGTGCGTGGCGTCCAGGATCGCGAGATGGAACTGCTTGTCGGCGGCGATCGCGGCTTGCGGATCGTCCTGGCCGGCTTCCATGGCGGCCAGCGCCGCAGAGATGCGGGCATGGTCGTCCGCGGTCGCGCGATGCGCCGCGAGTGCCGCCGCGGCCGGCTCGATGATGGCGCGAGTCTCTTCCAGGGCGATCAGCAGGCCGCGGTCCAACCCTTCCCCGGTCCGCATCCAGCCCAGCACGTCGCGGTCGAGCAGCGTC
>NZ_JBIWYK010000023.1:0-15145 GCF_044752385.1 Allobosea sp. CER48
GTCCGGCGAAGCAGGCTTGAGCGGGAGGCTGCCATCGGCCACGACCACGATCATTCCCACGACCATCCGCACGATCACGGCCACGACGGCGAGCCGCGCTGGAAGCATGACGGCGTGCGCGTGATCTCCGGCGACAAGCTCGACCCAAACACGGCGCAGACGCCGGGCATGTTCCGGCAGGCGGCGATCAACCATGCCCGCGTCGGTGCCCAGAAGATCTGGGCCGGCACGGTCGCGATCGAGCCGAACGCCAAGACGGGAGTGCACCATCACGGCGAGCTCGAAAGCGTGATCTACGTGGTGAGCGGCAAGGCCCGGATGCGCTGGGGCGAGCGGCTCGAATTTGTCGCGGAGGCCGGACCGGGCGACTTCATCTACGTGCCGCCCTTCGTGCCGCACCAGGAGATCAACGCCGATCCGGACAACCCGCTGCAATGCGTGCTGGTGCGCTCGGACAACGAGGCGGTGGTGGTCAACATCACCGACGTCGATCCGGTCGAGAAGCCGGAAGAGGTCTACTGGGTCGACCCGATCCACAAGCACCCGCACGGGTGAGCGGGATAGGCCGAAGCACTCGCGTCATGCTCGGGATTGCCCCGAGCATTTCGTGCCGGAATGGCGCCCGGACCCATCCTGCTCGGGAATTCCGGGTCTCCGCCTCGCTCCGCCCGGGGATGACGGCGGTTTGCCTCACCCCGTCTCGAAATCGCCCGGCTGAGGCGGGGCGATGGGGGTGAAGAGCGTGCGATCAGGCTTGATGTCGAGCAGCGGCGTCTCGTCGAGGCAGTCGAGCCCGCGCACCAGCAGCACCCGCCCCTCCCGCGCGACCAGCGTGGCGATCGAGGTGCCGATCGGATTGGGCCGGACCGGCGTGCGCAAGGCGAAGGTGCCGTGCGTTTCGCCGTTGTTGGCCGGGCTCTGGCGGACGAGGTCGCGGCGCGACTGGTGCAGCCAGTAGAGCACCTCCAGCCGCTCGAAGCGCTCGATGCCCTCGAGCGCCTCGTCCCAGGGCGGAAACAGCTCGATGCGGCAGACCGGACCGTCCGCCCTGCCCTGGCGCGGACAGACGAGCCGCGAGGTCCAGGGCGTGCGAATCGTACCGATGAAGACGAGGCCGGCATCGGTCGCCTGCGGCGGCGCGACGGCAACCTCCTTCTCGCGGATTTCGTTCTCGCGGACCATGCCGTCGGGACTCTTCAGTCGATCGCGATCATCACGTCGGAAGCCTTGACCACGGCATAGGCATCCTTGCCGACGGCAAGCCCGAGGTCGTCGACCGCCGCATTCGTGATCGAGGACGTCACGATCGCGCCGCCGATATCGATGCGGACATGGGCGGTCGTCGCGCCCTTGGTGATCTCGATGATCCTGCCCTTGAGCTGGTTGCGCGCGCTGATCTTCATGGCTCGTCCTCTCCTTGCGGCAATCCGATCGCTGCGGCTCCTTGACTTGGCTCCGGGCGCGCTGCAACCATCGTTATATCCACCGATATACAACGATAAATTCGAGCGAGGAACAGCATGTTGAAGCGTCGCACCCTGCTGGGCATGGGCCTGGCCCTTGCCGTGAGCTTCGCCCCGGCGTTCAACGCCGCGCAGGCGCAGACGAAGGACCTCGTGATCTTCGCCGCCGCCAGCATGAAGAACGCGCTGGACGAGGCAGCCGTGAACTGGGTCAAGGAGAGCGGCAAGCCTGCGCCGAAGATCTCCTATGCCGCCAGCAACACGCTGGCGAAGCAGCTCGAGAACGGCGCCCCGGCCGATCTCTTCGTCTCGGCCGATCTCGACTGGATGGACTATGCGGCGAACAAGGGCCTGATCAGGCCGGATACCCGCGTCAGCCTCCTCGCCAACCGCATCGTGCTGGTCGCCGGAAAGGATTCGACCGCCAAGCTCGATTTGAAGCCCGGCGTCGATGTCGCGGGCGCCGTCGGTGCCGGCCGCCTTGCGATGGGCAATGTCGATTCCGTCCCGGCCGGCAAATACGGCAAGGCGGCGCTGGAGAAGCTCGGCGCCTGGGACAAGGTGAAGGACAAGATCGCGCAGGCCGACAATGTCCGCGCCGCGCTGCTGCTGGTCTCGCGCGGCGAGGCCCCGCTCGGCATCGTCTACGCGACCGACGCCGCCGCCGATCCGCAGGTCAAGGTGGTCGCGACCTTCCCCGAGGATTCGCACCCGCCGATCGTCTATCCGGTCGCCGTGACCAAGGATTCAAGCAATCCTGACGCGCAGGCCTTCCTGACCTATCTGCGCAGCCCCGCCGCCAAGCCCGTGTTCGAGAAGCAGGGCTTCACGGTGCTCAACAAGGCTGCCTCATCTTCGTGACCGACTGGCTTTCGCCTGAAGAATGGACGGCGGTGAGGCTCAGCCTCATCGTCGCGACGACCGCCATGCTCGCGAGCCTCCCGCTGGGGCTCGCGGTTGGCTTGCTGCTGGCGCGCGGGCGCTTCTGGGGCAAGTCCCTGCTCGACGCCATCGTCCATATGCCGCTGATACTGCCACCGGTGGTGACGGGCTATCTGCTGCTGGTCGGCTTCGGCCGGCGCGGGCCGATCGGGCAGTTCCTCTATGACTGGTTCGGGATCGTGCTGTCCTTCCGCTGGACCGGTGCCGCACTCGCCTGCGCAGTGATGGGCTTCCCGCTGATGGTCCGCGCCATCCGCCTCTCGATCGAGGCAGTCGACCGCAAGCTCGAATCCGCAGCCGGCACATTGGGTGCCAGCCCGATCTGGGTGTTCCTCGTCGTCACGCTGCCGCTCTGCCTGCCCGGCATCATAGCCGGGATGATCCTCTGCTTCGCCAAGGCGATGGGCGAGTTCGGCGCGACGATCACCTTCGTCTCAAACATCCCCGGCGAGACGCAGACCCTGCCCTCGGCGATCTACACCTTCACCCAGGTTCCTGGCGGCGACGCCGGCGCGCTGAGGCTCACGCTGATCTCGATCGCGATTTCGGTCGCCGCGCTCTTCCTCTCCGAGCTGATGGCGCGCATCGTCGGCCGGCGGATCAACGTCGAATGAAGCCGACCCTCGATATCGCGGTCCGTCACCAGCTCGGCGACTTCATCCTCGATGCATCCTTTACGTCCGACGGGCGCCTGACGGCGCTGTTCGGCAGCTCCGGCTCGGGCAAGACCTCGCTGGTCAACGTCATCGGCGGGCTGATCCGCCCCGATTCCGGCCATGTCCGCGTCGATGGCGAGACGCTGGTCGATACCGAGCGCGGCATCTACCTGGCCAAGCATCGCCGGCGCATCGGCTATGTCTTCCAGGAGGCACGGCTCTTTCCGCACCTCACCGTGCGGCAGAACCTGCTCTTCGGGCACTGGTTCGTCCCGCGCTCCCAGCGAAAGCCGGCCGAGCTCGACAAGGTGCTGGAACTCCTCGGCATCGGCCACCTGCTGCGGCGCCGGCCGGGCGCCTTGTCCGGCGGTGAGAAGCAGCGCGTCGCCATCGGCCGGGCCCTGCTGGCGCAGCCGCGCCTCCTGCTGATGGACGAGCCGCTGGCGGCGCTCGACGAAGCCCGCAAGGCCGAGATCCTGCCGCATATCGAGCGCCTGCGCGACGAAGTCGGCATTCCCATCGTCTATGTCTCGCATGCGCTGGCCGAGGTCGCGCGTCTCGCCACCACCGTCGCGATCGTCGAGAACGGGCGCGTCGCGGCTTGCGGGCCGACTGCCGAGCTGCTCGCGCGTCCCGATCTGGCCGCCCGCCCGGGGGCTCCCGAGGCCAGCGCACTGCTCGCGGCCGAGGTGACCGGCTTCGACGAGGCCTTCGGGCTGGCCCAGCTTTCGACACCGGCCGGGCCGCTGACGATCGCGCGCGGCTCGCTCCGTCAGGGCCAGAAGATCAGGATCCGCATCCTCGCCAGCGACGTCGTGCTCAGCCTCGGCCATCCGACGGAGATCAGCGCGCTCAACGTCCTGTCCTGTGTCGTCATCGAAGCCGGCGAGCGCAGCGGCGTGGGCGGCAGCACCGTGCATCTGCTTCTCGCCTGCGGCGAAGCCAAGCTGGCAGCTCGCTTGACCGCGAAATCGGTCGCCGCGCTTGGCCTCGGCCCGGGCAAGCGCGTCCACGCGGTGATCAAGAGCGTCTCGGTCGAGATGCCTTGATCTGTCTAAATCCTCATCCTCCAGCAGGCGTGAAGGGCGGGGAACCCCTCTCCCGGATGGGAGGGGTCGGGGGTGAGGGAGTGCCGCCAGCCACGAGAGCGAGCCATCGCTGCAGTTTTGCCACGGCTACAGTGTCCAAGGGCCTACACCTCACCCCTTCCCCTCTCCTTACAGGAGAGGGGTTCGCGTCGTGGCTCCAGCGCACACCGGACCACGAACTGGCCGCCGGCGCGGCCGCCCGATCGCTCCGCAAAAAACGCATGCAACCGACCTTGACCTTCCCACAATGGGAAACCTTATATCGCTCGTCATCACCATGAAGGAGACGGCGATGACGGTCATCGACAGGGGCAGGAACGAACTCGAAACGCTCGACCTGGGCGTCGAGGGCATGACCTGCGCGAGCTGCGTCGCTCATGTCGAGCGCGCCATCAAGGCCGTTCCCGGCGTCAATGCAGTCGCGGTCAATCTCGCGGCCGAACGCGCCCATATCACCTTTGCCAGGGCTGGAACCGACCTCCGGCAGATCGAGGCGGCGATCCGGCAGACCGGCTATGTTCCGGTCGAGACGAAGATCGACCTTGCCGTATCGGGGATGACTTGCGCCTCCTGCGTCGGCCATGTCGAGAAGGCCCTGCGCGCTGTGCCGGGCGTCGTCGAGGCCAGCGTTAATCTTGCGACCGAGCGCGCCAGCGTGAAGACGCTGGCCGACGGCGGCATCACCGCCGCTCTCGTGAAGGCCGTGGCGGGCGCCGGCTACGAGGCGAGCCCGGTCGTCGCGGCCGATGGCGACGCCGCCACGCGCCAGCAGGCCGCGAAGGACGAGGAGCAGGGCAGGCTGCTGCGCTCCGTCATCCTTGCCGGGCTGCTGACGCTGCCGCTGCTCGTCGTCGAGATGGGCAGCCACATGGTCCCTGCCCTGCACCACTGGTTCGCCGGCAGCTTCGGCGAGTGGAACGTGCGCGTCTTCTCCTTCGTGCTCGCGACCGTCGTGCAGTTCGGGCCGGGCCTCGTCTTCCTGCGCAAGGGGGTTCCGGCCTTGCTGCGTGGCGCGCCCGACATGAACTCTCTGGTCATGCTCGGCACCGGTGCCGCGTATCTCTATTCGACGGCAGCGACCTTCCTGCCGCATTGGCTGCCGGCGGGCACGGAAGGCACGTATTTCGAATCCGGCGCGGTGATCGTGACGCTCATCCTGTTGGGCCGCTGGTTCGAGGCCCGCGCCAAGGGCCGTACGGGCGCCGCCATCCGCAGCCTGATCGCGCTCCAGCCCAAGACCGCCCGCGTGCTGCGCGACGGCGCCGAGAGCGATGTGCCCGTCGACAGCGTCCGCCCCGGCGACATCGTCATCCTCAGGCCGGGCGAGCGCATTCCAGTCGATGGCGAGGTCAGGGACGGCACCTCCTACGTCGATGAATCGATGATCACCGGCGAGCCCGCACCTGTCCGCAAGGAAGCCGGCAGCACCGTCACCGGCGGCACGGTCAACGGTTCGGGCGCGCTGCGTTTCACCGCGCGGAAGGTCGGCTCGGACACGCTGCTCGCCCAGATCGTACGGACGGTTCAGGCCGCGCAGGGCGCCAAGCTGCCGATCCAGGCGCTGGTCGACCGCGTCACGCTCTGGTTCGTCCCGGTCGTGATCGCGCTGGCGCTGATCACCTTCGCCGTCTGGCTGACATTCGGCCCGAGCCCGGCCCTGTCGCATGCGCTGGTCAATGCCGTCGCATTGCTGATCATCGCCTGCCCCTGTGCCATGGGCCTGGCGACCCCGACCTCGATCATGGTCGGCACCGGCCGCGGCGCCGAGCTCGGCATCCTGTTCCGGCAGGGCGACGCCTTGCAGGCGCTGAAGGACGTCCAGATCGTCGCGCTCGACAAGACCGGCACGCTGACCAAGGGCAAGCCGGAGCTCACCGACATCGAGCCGGCGAGTGGCTTCGGTGCTGACGATGTGCTGCGCCTGGTCGCCGCGGCCGAGAACCGCTCGGAGCATCCGCTGGCGCAGGCGCTGGTCGCGGCCGCCAAGACGCGTGGGCTCGTACTCGCCGAGCCGGCCGATTTCACCAGCGACCCCGGCCGCGGCGTCACCGCGACGGTCGAGGGCCGCAAGGTCGCGATCGGCGGTCACCGCCTGATGGAAGAGGCGAAGCTCGACCTCGCCCCCTTCGCCGCCCGCGCCAGGGCGCTGGCCGAAGCCGGCAAGACCCCGCTCTATGCCGCGATCGACGGCAGGGTCGCCGCCGTCATCGCCGTCGCCGACGCGGTGAAGGAAACCACGCCCGCCGCCATCGCCGCGTTGCACAAGCTCGGTCTCAAGGTCGCGATGGTGACCGGCGACGACCATCGCACGGCGCAGGCCGTGGCGCGTGGACTGGGCATCGACGAGGTCTGGGCCGAGGTCCTGCCGACGGACAAGGCCGAGGTGGTCAAGCGCCTGCAGCAGCGCGGCGCCAGGGTCGCCTTCGTCGGCGACGGCATCAACGATGCGCCCGCGCTGGCCCAGGCCGATGTCGGCATCGCCATCGGTACCGGCACGGATATCGCGATCGAAAGCGCCGATGTCGTGCTCATGTCGGGCGACGTGATGGGCGTGCCCCGCGCGATAGCGCTGTCGCAGGCGGTGATCTCCAATATCCGCCAGAATCTGGCCTGGGCCTTCGGCTACAACGCCCTGCTGATCCCGGTCGCGGCCGGAGTGCTCTATCCGGCATTCGGCATCCTGCTCTCGCCGGTCTTCGCCGGGCTCGCGATGGCGCTATCGAGCGTGAGCGTCGTCACCAACGCCCTGCGGCTGAAGCGTTTCCGCATCCCGGCCTCGCATGACGGCGCCGGACAGGAGGTCTGAGATGAACATCGGTGAAGCGGCGACCCGCTCCGGCGTCAGCGCCAAGATGATCCGCTATTACGAGAGCATCGGCCTGATCACCGCGCCGGCCCGCACGGCGGCGCAGTACCGGGTCTATGCGGATGACGACGTGCATACGCTGCGCTTCGTGCGCCGGTCCCGCGACCTCGGTTTCTCGCTGGACGAGACCCGCGAATTGCTGACGCTGTGGCGCGACAAGAGCCGCGCCAGCGCCGATGTGAAGCGCCTCGCCATGGCCCATGTGCGCGAGCTCGAGGAAAAGGCCGCCGAGCTCAAGGCGATGGCCGACACGCTGCGGCATCTGGCGACGCATTGCCATGGCGACCACCGGCCGGATTGCCCGATTCTGGCGGACTTCGCAGCTACCACGCCGACGCAAGGCAGAGCCTGAGACGCTGTTCCGCCATGCGCTGAATGTCTGGACGCGGCCGTGCGGGATTGCTCATATGCCGCTGCCCAAAAGAGGCGGATCCGGTCAGGCCGATGCGACCTGCCCGGCGAATCCGTTTCTCAACAAATGACAGAGAGCCCGCACCCGTTTGGCACGGGCTCTAGGCGGAACGACAATGGACAATCGAAACGATCTCTGGCGGCATGTCGATGCGAACAAGGAGCGCCTGATCGCGCTTTCCGACCGGGTCTGGGGCATGCCGGAGGTGTGCTACACCGAGAAGCGCTCGGTCGCCGAGCATATCGCCGAACTGAAGCACCAGGGCTTCAAGATCACCGAGAACGTCGCGGACATCCCGACCGCCGTGATCGGCGAGGCGGGTGAAGGCGGCCCGGTCATCGCCTTCCTCGGCGAGTACGACGCGCTGCCCGGCCTCTCGCAGGAGGCCGGCGCCTCCGAGCACAAGGAGATCGAGGCCGGCGGCCATGGCCATGGCTGCGGCCACAACCTGCTGGGTTCGGCCGCGATGCTCGCCGCCGTCGCGATGAAGGACTGGCTCGCCGAGAACAAGATCCCCGGCCGCGTGCGCTACTATGGCTGCCCGGCAGAGGAAGGAGGCGCCGCCAAGGCCTTCATGGTCCGCGCCGGCGCCTTCGACGACGCCGATGTCGCGATCTCGTGGCACCCTTCGAGCTTCTGGGAGGTCGCTCCCGCGCTGGCGCTCGCCAACACCCGGGCCGATTTCGTCTTCACCGGCCGCGCCTCGCACGCTGCCGCGGCGCCGCATCTCGGCCGTTCGGCGCTCGATGCCGTTGAGCTGATGAATGTCGGCGTCAACTACATGCGCGAGCACATGCCCTCCGACGCCCGCGTCCATTACGCGCTGCTCGACACCGGCGGCATCGCGCCGAACGTCGTCCAGGCCCATGCCCGCGTCCGCTACTCCATCCGCGCGCGTGACCTGCGCGGCATGCTGGAGCTCGTCCAGCGCGTGAAGAAGATCGCCGAAGGCGCGGCGTTGATGACGGAAACCAAGATGGAGATGCGCATCGTCAGCGCCGTCTCCGATCTCGTCGCCAACGCCCCGCTCGAAGAGGCCATGCACAAGGTGATGGGCGAACTCGGCGCGCCGCATTTCGACGATGCCGACAAGGCCTATGCAGAGAAGATCCGGGCCACGCTCTCCCCGCAGGAGATCGCCTCGATCTGGCGCACCATCGGCATGCCGGACACCGGCGCACCGCTCGCCGACTTCCTGGTGCCACGCGATGCCAAGCGCAACCCGGCGATCGGCTCGACCGATATCGGCGACGTCAGCTGGGCGGTGCCGACCGTGCAGGCCCATGCGCCGACGGTCGCGATGGGCACGCCGTTCCACACCTGGCAGGTCGTGGCGCAGGGCAAGTCCCCTGCCGCGCACAAGGCGATGGTCCATGTCGCCAAGGCGATGGCCGCGACCGGCGCCGCCGTGCTGAGCGATCCCGCCCTGATGGAAGCCGCCAAGGCCGACCACAAGGCCCGCCTCGGCAAGGAAGGCTACACCTCGCCGCTGCCGCCCGAGGTGAAGCCGCCGCTGATGATGTCGCTGGGCTGATCTGCCCGACGCCATTTCGGGGATTGCTCGGCAACGAGGCCCTGAACGATGCTCTTGCCGTGATGGTCGGGCTTGTCCCGACCATCTGCGTCTTTCGCTTGCCGCAGGTCGCGTTCGAGACGGGGATGCTCGTCACGAGGGCGAGCATCCCCGCGGTGGCGGCGTTGCCTTGCCGATTGAACGAACACATATGATCCGGGAGAATGGGGCTCTGCCGCCAACGGGCAGAATCGCCACCCGGAGCCAGCATGGATCGCGCAGAGGAATCGGAAGACGGGCTCGGCCGGCATCACCGCACGGCCAGCGGCCAGGCCGATTCCGCTGTTCCCGAGCCGGTCGATCTCGCAGGCTACGTGCTGGACGAGCAGTTCGGCTTCCTGCTGCGGCAGATGCAGCAGCGCTATGTCGCGATGTTCCTGGAGATGATGGGCGAGGACGGCCCGACGCCGCCGCAATTCGCGGTGCTATGCCGACTCGCCGTCGATGGGCGGATTTCCCAGAACCAGCTCGGCCGGATGACGGCGATGGACCCGGCCACGATCCGGGGCGTGGTGACACGGCTGGCCGAGCGCGGGCTGGTCGAGCGCCTGCACGACCCCGATGACAAGCGCCGCGTGCTGGTGCAGCTCGGCCAGCGTGGCCGCGATTTGCTGCCGGAGTATATTGTCCGCGCCAAGGCGATCACCGTCGCGGCGCTCGATCCGATGAGTGAGCGGGAGGTCGAGCCGCTACTCGACGTGATGCGGCGCCTGCTTTCGGGCTTCAGACCGCCAGATACTGGCTCCGCGCCGCCTCGTCGGCCTTGAGCGCCATCATCGTATCGTCGAAACGGATCAGCCCCTTTTCGATGATCACGGCCCGGTCCGCGATGCTGCCGGCGAAATGCAGGTTCTGTTCGGAGAGCAGCACGGACAGCCCCTCGCCCTTCAGCACCCGGATGGTCTGCGCCATCGCCTCGACGATGACCGGCGCCAGCCCTTCCGAGGGCTCGTCGAGCAGCAGCAGGCGCGGATTGCCCATAAGCGTGCGGGCGATGGTCAGCATCTGCTGCTCGCCGCCGGACATGGCGCCGCCCGGCCGGTCACGCATACGGCCGAGATTGGGGAAGAGTTCGAAGAGGCGCTCCGGCGTCCAGTGCGGCGCGCCCGCTCGGGGCGGCTGGCGGCCAACCTCGAGATTCTCCATCACGGTCAGCTCGGAAAAGACGCGGCGGTCCTCCGGCACATAGCCGATGCCGAGCCGCGCGATCGCGAAGGGCTCGCGGCCGGCGATCTCCCTGCCCTCGAAGTGGATCGAGCCCTGCGGCTGCGGCACAAGCCCCATCACCGTCTTCATCGTCGTGGACTTGCCGGCGCCGTTTCGGCCCATCAGCGCGACGACCTCGCCATGACCGACCGAAAAGCCCACGCCATGCAGGATCTTGGCGCGGCCATACCAGGCCTCGACGCCGGAGAGTTCGAGGAGCGCCGCCATCAATGCCCTCCCGAGGTCGCGCCGGAGCCGAGATAGACCGCGCGGACCTGCGGGTCATTGCGGACCTGGGCGCTGGTGCCCGATGCGATCAGGCGGCCCCGGTCGAGCACCAGTACGCGGTCGGCATGGGCGAAGACGACGTCCATGTCGTGCTCGGTGAAGAGCACCGCGATGCCGCGCTCCCGGGCAATGCGGGCCGTCAGCGCCATCAGGGCGATTCGCTCCTGCGGCGCCATGCCGGCGGTGGGCTCGTCCATCAACAGGAGCTTCGGCGCATTGGCGAGCGCGACCGCAAGCTCGACCCGCTTCAGGTCGCCATAGGCGAGCACGCCGCAGGCTCGCTCCGCCTGCGCGCGCATGCCGACCTGATCGAGCAGCGCGTCGGCGGCATCCCGGTGGCGTCCATCGGCGCGGCCGAACAGGCGCCAGCTCTCGCCCGCATGCGAGATCAGCGCCATCTGGACGTTCTCGCGCACGGTCATCGAGGCGAAGGTGGCGGTGATCTGGAAGGTGCGCCCGACGCCAAGGCGCCAGATGTCGCGCGGTTCGAGCCCGGTGATAGGCCTGCGCTGCAGCAGCACTTCGCCGCGATCGGGCTTGAGCTGCCCGTTCAGCATGTTGAAGCAGGTCGTCTTGCCGGCGCCATTGGGGCCGATCAGCGCGACCAGAGTCCCGGCCTCGACCGAAAAGGACACGCCGTCCACCGCCTTCACGCCGCCGAAGGACCGGGCGAGGTCGCGGGCTTCGAGCACGGCGGGCACAGGCGCGCTCATGCCGGTGCCGCCGCAAGCGCTGCGCTTTCGCGCCGGGCGCGCCAGAATAGCCAGGTGCCGACGAGGCCGCGCGGGAACAGCACGACCAGCAACACGATCGACAAGCCCAGCACGAAGCGCCAGTAGGCGGTCAGCTTCATCAATTGCTCGTTCAGGCCCATATAGGCGAAGGCGCCGACGACCGGCCCGGCGACCGTCTGCACGCCGCCGAGCAGCACCATCAGCAGCGCATCGACCGAGCGCGGGATCGCCAGATAGGTCGGAAAGACCGAACCCTTCGAGAAGGCGAAGAGACCGCCGGCGATGCCGGCCGCGACGGCCGCGATGACGAAGGCTGCCCACTGCAGGCGCCCGACATCGAGCCCGATCGCCTCCGCCCGCAGCGGGCTGTCGCGCCCGGCGCGCAAGGCGTAGCCGAAGGGCGCGAAGATGATGACGCGCAGCACCACGATCGCCAGCACGGCGATGGCGAGCGTGAGATAGTAGAACATCGTCTTGGACACCGCCCAGGCCGAGGGCCAGACGCCGAGAATGCCGTTATCGCCGCCGGTGAGGTCGACCCATTGGAAGGCCGTCGCCCAGGCGATCTGCGCGAAGGCCAGCGTCAGCATGGCCAGATAGACGCCCGAGAGCCGCACGCAGAACCAGCCGAAGATCGCCCCCGCGATGCCGGCCATGAGCGGTGCCGCCACCAATGCCGGCTCCATCGAGGCGCCCAGCCATTTCACCGCCAGCGCGGCGCCATAGGCGCCGAGACCGAAATAGGCGGCATGGCCGAAGGAGGTGATGCCGCCCGGCCCCATCAACAGGTGCAGCGAGGCGGCGAAGACCGCGAAGATGACGAGGTCGGTCAGCGTCAGGACGAGATGGTCCGGCACGACGAGCGGCGCCAAGGCCAGCAAAGCCAGCGCCGCGCCCCCGAAGACCTTGGCGGCGCCGTCGGCCGGGCGCAGCAGGAAGAGCTGGCCGGCATGGCCGCGCGGCTCGACGCCGGCCTTGCCGAGCAGGCCATGCGGCCGGACGATCAGCACTGCCGCCATCACGAGGAAGACGAGCACCAGCGTGATCTTGGGCAGGATCAGGATGCCGAAGGCGTGAAGCACGCCGATCAGCACGGCCGCCAGATAGGCCCCCGTCACGCTGCCGAGCCCGCCGACCACGACGACCACGAAGGCCTCGGCGATCATCGACAGGTCCATGTGGAGGTTGATCGCCTCGCGCGGCAGCTGAAGCGCGCCGCCCAATCCCGCCAGCGCCGCTCCGAAGGCGAAGACCGATGTGAAAAGCAGGCGCTGGTTGACGCCGAGCGCGCCGACCATCTCCCGGTCCTGCGTCGCCGCCCGGATCAGCACGCCCCAGCGCGTGCGGTGGAACAGCAGCCAGATCAGGCCGAGCACGACGGGGCCGACCGCGATCAGGAAGAGCTCGTAGCTCGGGAAGCGGTTGTCGAACAGGATGACGAAGCTGCGGAAGCCCGGCGCGCGCGGGCCGAGCCTGTCCTCGGGCCCCCAGGTCGCGAGCGCGATGTCCTGCACCATCAGCACGACGCCGAAGGTCGCGAGCAGCTGGAACAGCTCCGGCGCCTGATAGATCCGCCTGAGGATCAGGACCTCGATCAGCACGCCGGCGAGGCCGGTGAGCAAGGCGGCGAGGATGAGGCCTCCCCAGAAGCCGAGCGGATCGGCCGGACCGAACCAGGTCACCAGCGTGAAGGCCAGATAGCCGCCCAGCATGTAGAGCGAGCCATGGGCGAAGTTCACGATGCGCGTGACGCCGAAGATGATCGACAACCCGCACGCAACCAGGAACAGCGACGACGCCGAAGCCAGGCCGTTCAGGGTCTGGGTGAGGACGAGATCAAGCATGCGGTCTCGGGGCAGGTGCGATGAGCGTCGCGGGCAGTCAGAGGATATCGAGATTCGGCGTCGGCCGCCTGTGGAGCCTCGCGATCATCCCGAGGCTTCGCGCCCGCCAAGAGGGGGGATCATGCGCACGACAGTGCTTTGGTTCCGTCATGCTCGCTCTTGTGGGGAGCATCCACGTCTTGAACATCGCCTTCGACAAGCGAAGACATGGATGGTCGGGACAAGCCCGACCATGACGGCAATGTCGTATTCATGGGTTCCGGGGCATCGCCCCAGGGCGCCGCCCCGGAATGACGGCGTGGTGCTCTCACCCTATGGCTGGCCGCAGTTTGCGGACCTCGTCATCGCTCGGCAGGTATTTGGCACCGTCGCGGTAGCTCCAGTCGACCATCACGCCCTTGCCGTTCCGGAGCGCGCTCTTGCCGACATAGGCGCCCAGCGTCGACTGATGGTCGATCTTTCGGAACTCGATCGGGCCGAAGGCCGAGCCGAATTTCAGCCCCTCGAATGCGTCCACCAACTTCTCGTTGTCGGTGGCACCGGCCTTCGCCAGTGCCGCGGCGATGGCCTGCACCGTCTCGTAGCCCACGACCGAACCGAGCCGCGGATAGTCGTTGTACTTCGCCTTGTAGGCGTCGCGGAACTTGACGTGCTCCGGCGTTTGCAGATCGGCGTGCGGATAGCCCGTGATGATCCAGCCTTCCGGGGTCTCGGCGCCGAGCGTGTCGAGATATTCCGGCTCGCCGGTCAGCATCGACACGACCTGGCGCCCCTCGAACAGGCCGCGCGTGTTGCCGGCGCGGACGAAATTGGCGAGGTCGACCGCGAAGGTGACATTGAAGATCGCTTCCGGCTTCGCCGCCTCAAGCGCCTGGACGGTGGCGCCAGCATCGATGCGGCCGAGCGCCGGGAACTGCTCGGCGACGAAGGTCACGTCGGGGCGCGCCTTCACCAGCAGTTCCTTGAACCACTTCACCGCCGACTGGCCGTATTCGTAGTTCGGCGCGACGATCGCCCATTTCTTCGCCGGGAGCTTCGCCGCTTCCTCGACCAGCATCGCGGCCTGCATGTAGGTCGAGGGCCGCAGACGGAAGGTGTAGCGGTTGCCCTTCGACCAGACGAGCGCGTCGGCCAGCGGCTCGGAAGCGACATACAGCCGCTTGTTCTGATTGGCGTAGTCGGCCAGCGCCAGCCCGACATTGGAGAGGAAGCCGCCGGCGATGATGTCGACCTTTTCCGCTGTCGCGAGATCGGCCGCATGGCGCACCGCGTCCTCGGGCTTGCCGGCGTCGTCGCGGAAGACCGTCTCCAGCTTGCGGCCGAGCACGCCGCCGGCGGCGTTGATCTGCTCCTGCGCCAGCTCCCACGCCTGGCGGTAGGGTTTCAGGAAGGCCGGCTGAGCGGTATAGCTGTTGATCTCGCCGATGCGGATCGGCCCCGCGCCCTGGGCGCGAACCAGGCCAGGAGCTCCGACGGCAGCGATGCCGGCGATGAAACTGCGACGATCGATCTGCATCAGGCTGTCCTCGCCCGCTTCGGCCGCGGTCCGCGCCGATACCACCTGCCGCCAGGAGCGGCAGGAGCGGAATTCATTTGTATGCATATGAAAAACGCCACCCACCGTTTGTCAACAGCATCTCGGCATTGCAGCAGAAGCAGGGCTGCCGAGAAACGCGGCGCCGGACAGATCAAAAATCAGTAAAGCATAATTATTTCAATGAATTGGGAGCCGATTAAAAATAAGTCAGCGATGCTGCCCTTTTCCTCTTGCGGGAGCGAGGTGACGCCCCTATCTAGTGGGCACCGCAGCAGAGATGCTGCGTCGCCCTCCTTGGGCGTTTCCTCCCTAGACTTGGGCTGCGCTTTCCGGCGTGGCCCTTTTTTCTTGTCGGGAGGGTGGCGCGCTCACCACCAGCCGCGGCCGTAATACCAGCCCGGCGGACGGTCGAATCGATCGAAGCTGGCGCGCCGATCGGCAGCGCGGTTGAGATCGAGCTGCAGCAGGCAATTCGCGAAGCCTTCGCTCGTGTTGCGGAAACCGAAGGAGCGGCAACGAGCCTCATCGGCCGCGCG